>JANYDJ010000022.1 GCA_025363675.1 Flavobacteriaceae bacterium
GCCACAGAAGCCGCATTCCGTTCCATAATGATAGCATATAACCTTATGAGTTTGTTCCGTCAAGTCGTACTTAAAAGCAAGTCACAAGGCACTTTAAGTACATTAAGATTCAAATGCTTTGCATTAGGAAGTTGGATAACAAAACATGCAGGAAAAACAATTTTAAACATATCAGCAATAGGCGAAAAACGAAAATGGTTGGACGGTTTATTCGACATAGTCAAAAATAAAGACAGTTCATTTTATTTTTCTAATGCATAATCTCGGATTAAGACTTAATATTTGTCGCATAAATACAATTTTTTATGAAATAAATACACTTACTTTTATCCTTATTTATTGCTACATTTATCATTTCATGCAAGCCTGTGCAGTTTACCGTATCTGCAGGAAATGGAACGATAACGAATGTCAATCTATCAGATGCCAATTTCAAAAATCTTGGAAATTTTATTGGAACTGCCACAACCAAAAAAGTGCTATTTTCCATTAAAGAGATGGAAGGCTTAGGAGCTGAAGCTAGAAAAAATCTAATTGAAAATGCCAAAAAAGCGGGTGTAGAATTAAAAGGTGCTAGAATTCTTTCAAATATTATTATTGACAAATTGGAAACGAAAGACCGTGTCACTATTTCAATTAGTGCTGATGTAATAGAATTTATTAAGTAAAGTTAAAAATATAATAGATTCAATTTCAAGTGCCCGTGCGAAAATTTATTCAATGCTCCGCGTTTAGGAGATTGCTTCGTCGGAAGCCTTCCTCGCAATGACGGCTTCAGGGTTCGCTATTATCACCTTATCAAAGTTACCTTCCCAGCAATATTTTGTTCTTGGTTGAAATAATCGACATAGGTAATCATATATATATATAAATCTTCGGTGCATGCTTTTCCATTATAGGTCCCGTCCCATCTTTTTGATATATGGTTTGAGAAAAATACCTCTTCGCCCCATCTGTTATATATATGCATATTAAACTCAGTGATGCCTTTAAAAACTCCCCCTGGACCAAAGGTTTCATTAATTGCTGGGCCTTGCCCGTTTGGCGTGAAAGTGTTGGGTATATAAAAAGTATAATCGGGCGAGATGAATAGTTTACCAAAAGACGAATCTCTGCATCCAAATATATTGGTAGCGATAAGTTTTACGCGGTATCGGCCCGTATCGGTATAATCATATATAGGATTGATTTGTGTTGAAGAATCTCCATTCCCAAAATACCAGTTGTAATAATCGGCAGCGATTGATTTGTTGGTAAAATAAATAGTGGGTGTAAAATAGGAAACTGAATCGGGCGTTAAGCTAAAATTGCTTTTGGGCCTGGGGAAAACGGTAACGCGGTTATTATATAAAGTATCGCTACTACATCCATTATATGATGTTACTTTTAGCCTAATGGAATATAAGCCCTGTTTCTTATATATATGCACTGGGTTTTTTAATTTTGAAGATGTGCCATCGCCAAAGTTCCACAGCCACGATGCAATAGAGTCGTTGTTAACAGTAGACAAATCGATAAAATTGGCGGGGGTATTGAGGCATACGGGACTGTCGGCTAATAAAAGTGGCAGTGGGTATTCTCCTACATTTGCAAGTTGGCTTAATGTATTGCTGCAACCAGAATCGGAAGTAACTTTTAAACTCACCAAAAAACTACCCGATAATTTATATATATGATAAGGTGAACTATAGTTTGTATTTGTAATTACTTCTTGTATACCATCTCCATAATCCCACTCCCAAGTTATAATATTTCCTGCAGAAATAAAGCTGGTTTCATTGAAATATGTAGTATCTCCCAAACAAACTGTTTTGGTGGTAAATACCGCATGTGGTGGCGGGTTAATAGTAATAGTTTGCAACGCAGTATCGCTACATCCATGATCGGAAATTACAATAAGTGATACATTTTTAGTACCGAAATCAGAATAGGGATGTATAGGATTTGTATCTGTTGAGGTAGTGGTATCACCAAAGTCCCAAATATGTTTTGTAATATTTATAATATTGGAATTACTACTATCAATAAACTGCACAGCAAGCTCAGCACAGCCTGCATTGCTTGTAAATAACGCAGTTGGTACAGGATATAATATAATACTTTTTGAAATGGTACTATCTAAATTTGTTTTTGAATTTGTAACTGTTAGCGATACTAAGTATGTATCTATTTTATTTGTGATTGGATAAAATACGAGTGGATTCTTTGCAGTATCTTTTAAATTATTATATCCAAAATCCCATTTGTATTTCATAATACTTCCGCTGGTGGAATGATTGTTAAACTTAATGGGTTGGTAATTGCAGCTCTTCTCTATTTGAAAATCGGCTACGGGATAGTCGGGATTAATAGGAGTGCAATTAGGTATAGTGGTAAGCACCGAGGTAACCAATAGCTCAACATCGCCTTGTGCATACGAAGGTGTTTGTACTTGTACATAATATATACCTGTAGTCATACAGTTAAGGGTGAACTTAGTGAAGGCACTGGCATTGCAGGGGCCGGGTGTCATTGCATCGCAGGTTCCATATAATATTCGGTATCTAATTAAGGTAGAAGCTGCCGTAGTTTTATTGGTGAGGGCGAATGACATGTCCATTTTGTTTGGAGAAGACATATCAACTTTGAACCAAGTAGTTTTGTATCCCGAATCTATAGGGTACAAGCACCCCATATTAGATCCATCTTCGCCATAAGATTCGCCCGAGGTGTGGCAGGACACATCGGCCTTGCCAAATGCGGTTCCTGCTCCACTTATACTAATATCAATAGGGTCGGTACAATAATCGCCATGGTCGATGTCAAGCCAAATTCTGGGCACATACCGTCGCAAGAAAATATGGTTGCAGCCAGTTATCATTATATAATATCTACCTGGTGTTGCACAGGTTCTTTGCCAATCTTGCCCATTCAAATTGTCCGCACCATAACTTATTTGCTCCACAAGTCCGGTAGATGTTGAGTCGCCTTTAATTACTTCTTTATATAGTTTAATATTGCTACTATCTGTTAATGTAAACTTGTTATTGGTATCAATATTTACCAAGTCATAATTCCATCGTAATTTTTTCCCCTGTCCCACATCAAACCTATACCAAACTGTTTTACTGCCGCATGGATTTTGATCGGTACTTGCCTTGGTAGCACAGTCGATAGAGCTTCTGAAGCCTTCGAAAACCCCTGTATTTAATATGGAATCTTTATACGGTTTTTTAAACTGTCTTAACCCATTTATTACGTTTGCGTTTATATAATAATCGTTATCCGGAAGATACGAATTTATACTATCATATTTCAAAGATATTTCTACCCAATCGTTTGGATAAATTTGTGTTGCTGCTTGATCAACTATTATATAATATCTGGTTAGCAAGGTATCGCTGCAAGTATTGAATAAAAAAGCTGCAGTTTGAGAAAGGCTGTTATCTGTGGGATCGATATTGTTAGCCACTTCTGTTAGTCCCTGTGCAATTGTAGAGTCTACTTTTCCGGTTTTTTGCAATTGACTAAAAGCTATGGAGCCATTCACATTGCTTTTATATACTTTAATTACCTTGCCAAAAGCCCCATTTCTATTTGGATCTGGCTTCTCGTACCCATATACTTTTATTCTGCCTGCACCCCCTACCGTAAATGTATACCAAAGGTTTCTTCGTACCGGATTATCGGCAGTAATGGGGTACTTATTAAATCGTGCCCTGTTATTTTGGATTGGGTACGAAACCGTAGGGTCATATATGCCGGTATTGTTATCAGCACCTGGATCATTTATTTGTGCACCTGTGGTACAATTAAAAAAATCGAAACTTGCGGCATGGGATTGAAGAAAGTTTGAATCACCTAATTTGCGATCATAATAAGTACCATCTCCTAAAATAGAACCAAAATTGTAGGCATTATTTGCATGGTCGAAACGAGAATAGGGAACGGTGCTTACATAAGCAGAAAACATTAATGAGTCGCCAATCATAGAATCGCTTACGGTGAAAAGTATGGTATAAGTTCCCGGCTGCACTTTGCACATTTGTATATAATTATCAGCTGCTATACAAGGCTGCATGGCTGAGTCGGTAAGCATTTTTGCCGAGTCTTTTCGTACATCAAAATTATATACTCTAGCATAGATGAGGTATCTTATATTTTTTGTATTTGTATTTGTAAAAGTGATATATGACTCTTGTTTTAATTTGAAAACATAATATGCTGTCCTTTTCATTTTATCATTACAAAACCAAGTAGTGGGGTGCACTTTATAGGGCAGGTTATTGGTGCAATTAAAGTACTCGGTATCCATTGGAAAATCCTGCGATACATCTTGTTGGTAGCCCAAGTTTCCTACTTTTAAATCGAATGGCGTTTTGCTATAATTTGTTATATCGGCTTTATAGGGATAATCGTAACGTGGAGGTTTTGGGGTATTATATATATATACATATACATTGGTTGCCATGGTAACTTTGTTCTCGTCAATTATATCATTTCTATTATAACTTTTTCCGGGTAAATATGATACCAAAGTATATACTCCCGGGGGCAAGGGGTAGCAATAATGTGCACGGATTGGGGTATCGCAGCCCCATTTTCCAGCAGAATCTTTATAATACTTAAGTGTGCCTATTCCATTTCTACAATCACCCGTAAATAGCCGCATCTTATGGTTAGTTTCATTTAAAGTAGAGAACCGAACGATGGTATATTGACTTACCGTGAACACTCTATAAAACAATTTGGTGTAATCGTTGCAAGGTGTTAAATTATCAATAGTTACGGGATTATCTATACAAGTAATGGTATCGATATTCGCCATTATTTTAAACTCCTTTTTTAAGGTATTTATATCACCCCATTTGGTATCGGGTGTATTGGGATTGTTGAAACGGCTTTTAATTTTTCTAAATACACTTATTTTTATTTTATCAGAATCGCTCACATTTGTTTTATTTCCCAAAGTAGCTATAGAATATGGCCCGGGCACCAAACAAAAACCATTGAGCTGCGGTGTTTGCATGCAATGGTACAATGAATTTAAACCAGTTAGTACCTGACCCGCCGAAAACTTATTTTGCGAAACTGCTAGTGAATTTGCATCGCCACTATATAGTTTGTATTCATTAAAATATCCCGAAGCTGAAAGTGAATTTCTCGACAATATTATATACATACTATCATTCGCTCCATCCGCATCGGCATCGGCAATATTAAATCGGCGGTATACCGCTTTGCCATAATTGGTGCTACAGGGATTCGATTCGGGCATCACATTGTCGCTGCAATCAAATGCCCCAGTATCGGAATCGTAAGCAGTGGCGTATTGAAGGGTGTTTAAATTATTGATATCATCTATTTTGCCCGCCTGTGTAAGTCCGTAATTGTTGGTAGCAAGGGGCACGGTATTTATTTTAATAGCTATCTGATCGCCCAAGGCATCGCCACAGTTAAGAGGATCGCTACTTAATATGCCCATTATTTGGAGAGAATATTTGCCGTGCGATAAGCACGGGAATTTCACATTGCTACTAAATTCCGTTACTTGATCGCTGAGGGTTGGTGCTGAACTGCAATCTGTGGTTCCTGCATCCTTAAAAAATAAACGACCATAAATAAAATTACAGTTATGCCCCCAATGTGCCAAGGTAATATCAACGCTTGCATCCACACCCAATTCGAAAGTGAGCCAAGTAGTGAGGTTAAGATTATCGCCTGAACTATTTTTATAGCCATTCAAAGGGTTCACATTTGCACAGGTATTTGCTGCCAAACTAAGTCGCGAATTGCAGCCTAAATAATCCGTAACTGTTTTGGATGTAGCAGTGGTGCTGGTAATAATTCCCAATTTATTGGAGGATGCCATTTGCCCCAATACCGGCACAGGGGCCTGACTTGCGGCTTTGCCCAACATGGTAAGATTGAGCTGTACCTTGCCCGACTGATAACTATAATATAATAGTTGAATACTATAGGTAGTGTTGGGCTTTATAGAGCAGAGATAATCATAAGTATCAGCACCTGTTGCACTTATTTTGCATCCATCTACCAAGGTGAGTGAGCCAATAGAAGTATTTTTGGCATTTCCTTCATATAAACGGTAAACTATGCGGCTATCTTTTTTGCCATTGTTGAGCCATGATGTTTGCACCCTCAAAAAATCTATATAAGAAGGGGTACTGAAAGTGTACCAGCTACTTTGGGTAAAAGTTTTCATCTCATTACCAAGTGCTTGGCAATATTCGAGCGGGTCTTCAATACTCTCGCAGCCAATATCATGACTTACTACCAAAGTATTGGCTGCTATGGTACCAAAGGAATAAGCATTGGCCATCATATCATAACTATTTAAAACCCCTGGCCCGCCCAAGGTGAGTTCAATAAATATTTTGCCCTTGGCTGCTAATTTGGTGGAAATCTGAATGAGGTATGTGCCCGGATAGGAGCAGGAAGTTGAGGTGCTTCCAAACTTATCCAAAGGTGTGAGGTTAGTACTGTCTATGGTGCTTACAGCGGGCAAACATCCAGAGGTGAAATACGTAGTTATGCCCGCATCGCTCTGGGGAATTGTATTACCTACTTGGGTTAGTTTTAATTTGATGGATCGGGCAGTGGGAATCGTGAACTTAAACCAA
Organism: Flavobacteriaceae bacterium; assembly: GCA_025363675.1. GTDB lineage: Bacteria > Bacteroidota > Bacteroidia > UKL13-3 > UKL13-3 > CANJUD01. Next base: position 6,621 of record JANYDJ010000022.1, read on the forward strand.
ACTGACTTCACGTTATTGCCGCTGTTCTTCTGTATACTGTGAAAATTTTCCCCGTTTTGTATGGTTGCATTTGTTACATCTACACTACTAGAAGTAATGGTGCTGATAGCAAACCCATTATTACCTATGGTCAACAGCTCAGCACTAGAGCAGTCATCATTTGCGGGAACTTGGGCCAGTACTGGTTGGCACTGAAAAAAAGCTATCGCTATCGCGAAACATATCAACTTCTGCCAATGATATGAAGTGCTTTCCCCCATTTGTTAGGTTAAGATGCTTTAAAAGGAGAAATGGTTGCTTTGGTTTTCGATTAATAATTTTATAATCAATCAAATCCATTGGCATATAACAGTACCTCCCCTATCGCATAATTATATTTTTGCGAAATATAGACTATAGAAAGTTAACTTATAACACCAATTTGTGAGGGCGGGGTCATTTTTTGTGAGGAGTCGGTTTTGAGCGATTAATAACAAAAGTGCATGTTAAAAAACCAAGATGATATACCAAATTGGATAAATACCGCATTTTCAGATTGCCCGAGCATGCTCAGAATTATTCCATCACAATTTCGTACCCCAACTTCTCCAATCCAGGTAGTATGGTTTTCTTATCGCCAACCACCACTATATACATTTGGTCAACGGGCAGGTACTCGGCTGCCAAACGGGTAATAGCTGATTCATTTAATTGCTGAAGTATCTGAAATTTTTGCATCAAATACTGGGGTGAAAGGTTATAGGCCGCAATGGTGTTTAGATAACCTAGTTTGGCACCATTGGTTTCATATTTTAAATCTTCGGCATGCATTAATGAGTTCTTGGTAAATGTCATTTCTTCCAAAGTAATACCCCGCAGTTTATAGTCGTTCAGTTCTTTTATTATTTCGCGAACTGATGAATCGGTTGCATTTTTCTTTACTCCTGCCGATACCATAAATGGGCCTGGCGTTGAGCCTCCATTAAAGCTAGAACGGGCACCATAGGTCCATCCATTTTTTTCACGCAGATTTATATTGATACGCGAATTGAAAGCACCACCTAGGGGATAATTCATTACCGTACATTTATAAAACGCCCCACTAGCATCGTAGGGTAATGCCAAATAACCTACCCTTATTTCACTTTGGGCAGCACCGGGCTTATCAATTAAATATAGTTTCGTTTTTTGTGTTTGACGTGCTTTGGGCATGGCCGGCATATCATATTGGGTACTGGGCAAAATGCGTACAAAAGCCAGAGCCTGCAAAGCAGTTTGTTGTTCAATATCGCCCACCACTGTAATATACATATTTGAGGAATTGATATACTTTTTGTAAAAATCTTTCACGTCTTCTATCGTAATATTTTTTATACTGGCTACACTTCCATCGGCAGGCAGTGCGTTTATATTTTCGGGCCCATAAACCAATTTTGAAAATAATTGCGATGCCATGGTAGTTGCTTGTGTGCTTTGGTTGGCAATAGATTCCATTAACCTGTTTTTTACTCTCGAAAAATCAGCAGGATCAAATCTCGGCTCTGTTATTTTTTCAATAGCGATGCGGGTAATTTCGGGCAAGTATTTTTTCTGGCATTCGATATCCAAACTTATATATTCACCACTTGCATTAAACGTAACTGATGAACCGGTAAGGTCTATCATATTACTCAATTCTTCAGCAGTATGTTTTAATGTTGATTCATTAAGCATGGCAGCAGTGATATTGGCCAAACCGTTTTTGCTAGTATCATAACCATCTAACAAGTGACCGCCTTTCATGGCTACGCGGCAATTAACAAAAGGCAGTTCAGGATTATTTATTCCATATACTGGTATATTATTGGGTATAGAAGCTTGCCAATATATAATATCGTGTGGAGGAGTTAAAATGTTATTATTCGATGGCTTTTTGTTGCGATCGAATTTGTCGATGGCTTTTATATATTTAATTCCGGTATATTGGTCTTTGGGTTTTATATAGCTGCTTGAGTCAACTTTATAATCATCTGCGGCTACACTTAGCTCTTTCTTACCTTTGGGGATAGTGCTCACCACCAATTTATGTTTTCCTTTTATATATTGATTAAACACACGCTTTACATCCATTGCAGTTACCCGATGGTAAGCTGCAAGTTCTTCGCCTATCATATTTGGATTGCCCAGAAAAGTTTGATATGAGGCCAATCGTGATACTTTGCTAGCCACGCTTCCCATCGATTTTAATATGCTGTTTTCAAACTCATTAACCGCTCTGCTCAGGTCGTCATTATTGGGGTTATATCTATCAAATTCATTTAACGTGGCAGTAAGCAGCGAGTCCATACTTACTAAAGAAGTGTTTGGCAAACTGCGGATACTAAAAGTAATCTCCCCCGAAAGTTCATAAGTATAGGAACCTGCATTGGCCGTCATTGCTTTTTGTGGTTTAATAAAATTACGGTACATAAACGAACCTCTACCATTGCTAAGTATATGGCATAATATATCAAGTGCGGCTTCATCAGGATGGCCCATCGGAACCCCAGGATATATAATACTGAGTTGCGGAAAACGGATATTGTCTTCCATACTTGCATGCCTATCTGCCATTAACTGTGGTACCTCAATAGGAGCTTTATTCACACTTGGGCATTGGTTTATGGTTCCAAAATATTTCTCGGCAAGTTTCACTACATTGTCAGTGCTCACATCTCCGCCCACCGTAAGAGTGGCATTGTTTGGCCCATACCAGCGTTTAAAGAAATTCTTGAGATCATTCTCATCCACGGCATTCAAATCTTCTACGTAGCCAATGGTGAGCCAACTATAGGGATGGCCATAAGGATATAAATTCTTGGCAGAAAACTCTCCTACCAAACCGTAGGGAACATTATCATATCGCTGCCCACGCTCATTTTTTACGGTGGCTCTTTGCACTTCAAATTTTTGCTTGGTAACAGAATCGAGCAAAAAACCCATGCGATCACTTTCGAGCCATAAAGCCATTTCCAGATAGTCTTTGGGCAGGGTCTCAAAATAATTGGTACGATCACGATTTGTGGTACCGTTCAAATTTCCGCCGGCCTCGCTTATATATTTAAAATGCATCTCGTCGCCCACATGTTCACTGCCCTGAAACATCATGTGCTCAAAGAAATGTGCGAACCCCGATTTGCCAATTTCTTCACGAGCTGATCCCACATGATACGTCACATCCACATGCACCAAAGGGTCGCTGTGGTCTTCGTGAACAATTACTGTAAGGCCGTTTTTTAATTTATACTTTTTGTAGGCGATAACGGTTTTGCCGGGCAATGCTTTTACTTCTTCTACCAGTGTAGCTTGTGCCATACATGCTTCTCCTATAATGAAGGCGAAACAAATAGCAGCAATATGTTTTGTAATGCTTTTAAAAATCATGGGGCAAATTTAAGAGGAAAAAGTTTGTCATCCTGAGTTTATCGAAGGATAGACAAACTTTAGCATACTACTTCATGGTCGTCTTCGATAAACTCAGACTGACAAACTAAACTCAGACTGACAAAACTATTTCTAATAATCAAAATTATGTACATTTGTACTTCTATGCACGCTGTAAAAGTTTCAATCATTATATATATTTCTTTGTTTTCACTTCAAAGCAAAGCACAAATTACTATATTGGCAAAAGATACTGCCACCTCGTTCCGTGGCTTGTGTGCGGTGGATGACAAAACCGTATGGGCGTGCGGCAGCAAGGGCTGGATTGCCAAAAGTGTGGATGGGAAACACTTCCGTTTTTGGCAACCCAAAGGATATGAAAAATGCGAGTTTAGAGATGTGGAAGCATTTGATAGTAACACCGCTTATGTATTAGCAGTTACCCGACCCGCTATTATATTAAAAACTACCGATGGTGGAAATACGTGGATAGAAACTTATAGAAATGAAGATACCAATATATTTTTAGATGCGATATCGTTTTGGGATAAAGAGCATGGCATGGCTATTGGCGACCCAATTAATGGGAAAGCAGTGTTGCTGCATATGTACGATGGCAAAAACTGGAAAAACTGGAAAACCAATTTCCATTTCGAACCTAGTGAAAGCATGTTTGCCGCTAGTGGCACTTGTATGCGAGCGTGGGGAAAGAAAGGTTTTGCTTTTGTTACAGGAGGAAATGTTAGTAGATTATATTGGCAACCCGATTATGCCGACCATGAAAGTATAATTGATATTGATACTTCATTAATACAACAAGGAAATGCTGGTGCTGGTGCATTTTCTTTTTGTCATTTTAAATATAGCCCTAAGTATTATGCCAGTTATTGTATACTAGTTGGTGGCGATTACACCAAAGAAAACCTAGCAGAAAAGAATGCACTTATTATAGAAGATGGGAAACTACGAAAACCAAAAAAACTTCCAAATGGATATAGAGAATGTGTAGAGCAAGCAGGCAACTATTATATATGTTGTGGTCCTAATGGTGTTGATATCAGCAAAGATGGTGATGTGTGGGATGCTTACTCCAAAGAGGGGTTTCATGTAGTGCAAAAAGCTAAAAAAGGGAAGAAAATATTTTTAGCTGGGGGGAAGGGGAAGATAGGGGTGATTGGAAACGGTATCAAGTAGCAAGTATCAAGTATTTGCTGCTTCCGTTGGATACTATACGAACAAATCAAGGCAATCATAATAATCAAATTAATCATAGTACAGACAGTATGGACAAGTGCGAAAGTATTATAAAACAATTTCTAGAAGTAAACCTATGAAAAAATATATAGCAGAATTTATTGGAACATTTGCCTTGGTTTTTTGTGGAACGGGTGCCATCATCATCAACCAAGAAACCCATGGAAGTATTGGCAATATTGGAATTGCATTCACTTTTGGATTAATTGTAATGGCTATGATATATACTTTCGGACACGTGAGTGGAGCACATATAAATCCGGCAGTTACCATAGGTTTATGGATTACAAAAAGATTTAACGGAAAAGAAATCCTTCCTTATATATGTATGCAATTTATGGGTGGAATTGTAGCTAGTTTATTATTAAAATATTTATTCCCGAATAATATAAATCTGGGTGCAACGCTGCCCGCAGGAAGCGATATACAATCGTTTATATTAGAACTTATATTAACTTTTATATTAATGCTGGTAATATTATATAGTACCGAAGAATCGAACCACGTAAATCATTTTGCAGGATTGGCAATTGGCGGCACTGTATTATTAGAAGCCATGTTTGCAGGACCTATCTGTGGTGCTTCTATGAACCCTGCCCGTAGCTTGGCTCCAGCATTGGTGTCGGGGAATTTTAGTTCGTTATGGATATATATAACTGCTCCTGTTTTGGGAGTTGTATTGGCGAGCTTGGTGAGGAGGAAGGGTATTATATAATAGATTATGAATTAGCTGCACCACAAGCTGCTATCCATTCGTTGATTTTGTCAATAGGGTCAGGAAATTTTTTAAAGAGAGCTTTAAGAAATTTTTTATAATTATCAGGAAGATTGATACCTGTGTACTCATGAAGCCTCTCCTTTTTTATATTAAATCTTTCAAAATCAATTTTTGCTTTTTTATTCCTATTTATATTAATAATCCATGGCTCAAATTCATCAGAAAATTCGATTAGAAAATGGTTAGGGCTATTTCTATTTTTCAATAAACGCATGCCTAGAAAAGTTTCTGCCTGTTCGTACGATTTATAATCTGGATGCTTAGCTGTCATTGGATCTTCGTCAACTATCCCAATTGAAATATCATGATTCCCCGATGATTTTATCTTACCGATTACATCAGGCTTTCCATTACATTTAACTATATTGTTTTTTGAATAGCCGATATATTCACATAAAAACTTTTCGGTATAACATTCCGGGTATAATATCACCATAGAATTTTTATTTAGTATACCTTTCAATATTTGAAAATATGTCAACACCCTCACCAAAAATCAATGTTTCACCAATCTGTTTTTCTGTTAATTGTACCATTTGTGTTTGGTCTTTTGAATATGACAAAGCCCAAACAGCGAGTTCGTCTTTGTTTGTATTTGAAACAATGGATTGGTAAACATAAGGAGAATGGGTGGAAATGAAGTATTGATTCTCAGGTTTCTTGCCTATTAGTTCGCATATCATAGAAATATAAGGCGGGAAAGAATGAGCTTCTGGTTCTT
>JANYDJ010000038.1 GCA_025363675.1 Flavobacteriaceae bacterium
ATATAGTCATTTAACGGGTTCTTATATAAGCAAGGACAGTGCAAGGGACACTTTGTATGATATAAACTTGCATTATAAAACCATGGTGCGGAGTATGAAGCGTTATGAGTTGACAAACCATTTAGGCAACGTTCTTGCGGTGATTTCCGACCAGTGGAAGACGGAGTGCACAACGACGTCCACGGTAGTGGGTGGGCTCACTTTCAGTGTCACTACTTTCGACAGGTACAAAGCAACACTTGTACAGGCAACTGATTACCATCCGTTCGGGAGTGTGATGCAGGGACGGTCTTGGACTGAGCCGAGCCTTAGTACCGCGTACAGGTTCGGGTTCAATGGGAAAGACAAAGTGGACGAAATTGAGGGTGATGGGAATGCCTATGATTTTGGTGCGAGAATTCTTGATGTACGATTAGGGAGATGGATGAGTTTGGATCCTTTGCAAAGAAAATATTCAAGTTTAGCCCCATATGTTTTTTGTAATAATAATCCTACTATATATGTAGATCATGATGGTAAAGATTATCTCTTAGTCATTGACCATAAAACAAAGACTATTACAGTTGTAGCTTATTATAAATTAATTGAAAGTGGAAGTGCCACTCAAATTGCTAATGATAAACTTGCCTTAGACGAAGCAATTAAGCATTATAATGCAACCACAAACTTGGCACTTCAATTTGAGGTAAAAGACGCTGAGGGGAAGGTGGTATCAGCGGAAACATACGATATCAAATATGATCTGAAAATATATAATGAAAGTTCGTCAAGCGATACATATTATTCAAATAGTATATTAAATACTGTAGAGAGTGTTACCCCAGCTCAGTTAGTAGAAGAAAATATAGAAGAAGATGAGAACGGAGAACTTATTGTTCCGAAAATCGGTGATATCGGGGGGGACTATCAGGATAGAACAATTCATGTTGATTGTGATGTTACTGCTAAACAAGCAAATAAAACTCTTACAAGTGATAATTCACTAGTCCATGAAATGGGGCATTCAATCGGTCAAGAGCATGGGGACGGAAATGTAAAGGCTAAGGTAAATCCTACTCACCGTCCTATAGTAGCTGAAACTGTTAAGAATGCTATGGATATACTTTCCACTGCTGGTATTACCCCCAGAACAAAGACAAAAGAAACTGATGCAACTGGAAGCACAATCCATATAAATAACTCGTCAACAGAAGAAAAGAAAAACGCATCTAATTTCAGCATATATGCAAAAACAGGCAAAGTAATTATTAAGCCTCCAACAACAACACCTATTCCTCCTGTAAAAAACTAAAATTATTAGTAATTAAAATGAAACTTAAAAAAACCATAATATATTTATTATTTTTGTTGGTCATATTTTCTTTTATTAATCCCAATGAGAATCGTTTAAGATTATCACAACCCAGTTATGTTGAATGTGATACACTTTATATAAAATTATACCCTAAAGGTAGGATAACCACTAGATATAAAATAAAGGTCTATATGTTTGATGTAAAAACAAATCAAGGTGAATTCCAAGACACAAATGAAGTATTTAAGTTGCCAAAATGTAATTATAAAGATACTTTATCCCTAATATTTAGGGATATTATGATTAAACCAATAGATATGGATTTATATGCATGGAAAAACATTGACACTATATATGTTGGATATGAAATTAGCAAAAAAAAACCTATTCGTTAAGCATCTATTTAGGTGGTCGTGTACCAAATATCATCTGGGCGGTTTGGGAGATTCAAAATTATAGAAATCAATAGATAGTGTTACATCCGCAGCGGCGTAATACTTGTAATAAAAAATGAATTATATAAATATTATATACTGCTTTATATTTGAACCACATAAACTAACAACAAACTATGCCTAATTCCATCCTAAAATCATCGTATCCGTTCGGGAGTGTATTGCAGGGACGAAGTTGGACGGAGCCGAGCCTTACGGCAGCGTATAGGTTCGGCATGAACGGACAGGAAAAGGAGGATGAAGTGGATGGTGCTGATAATATATATTCTGCTGAATATTGGATGTATGATTCTAGGTTAGGTAGGAGGTTTAATATTGACCCTATTCCAAAGCTATTTGAAAGTGTCTATTCTTGCTTTTCTAATAATCCGATAAGCAATATTGACCCTTTAGGTAACGCAGATTTTTATAATCTTAAAGGTAAATATATAGGTTGGGATGGGAATGATAACGGTCAAAATATGATTGTCCTAGACAAAACTACCGCAAAGAGCATTAAACAACAGACTAGGGAAAATAAAACCTCTGCTCTCACAACGGAACAATTACAAAATTGCACTCCAGTACCTAGCAATGAGACAGAAGCTAAGTTAGTAAAGGTCTATACAAACACAGAAGCTGCTGGAGTTATGGAAAGCGGTTTTGTTGGGGGGGATGATAAAGCAGGAAACCCAACTGCTTCAAGTGTATACAATGGAACTGATGCGGGGAATAATGGTAATGAAGATGTCCCCAAATTTAATCCCGGAAAGGGGAATTCTGAAGTTACAGGCACGGTCAAATACAATGTACATTCTCATCCTTATGTTATAAAATATCAAACTGTAGGTCAGTCTTATGCTATAGGAGCAGATCAGCCATCTCCTAGTGATAACGAATACAGTAAAAAATCTGTGAATGCTGATATACTATTATCATATGAGACAAATACCCTTGGGGAAAATGGAGAGGGCGTAACTGAAGATGACTTTTCCAAAGAAGATAAAAATAAAGCAAAAGCAAACCCAAATAAATGGGTATCAAGAACTGCTTTAACGAAACGCACAATTTCCTTTTATAATCCCAAAGGAGTGCTCAAAAAAATGGATTATTCTGACTTTAAAAAGGTTGTAGATAAGACAAAAGTAAACATCACTAAGAATAAGGGCCTACATCAAAAGAAAACGGGGACAAAAAATTGACATTGAACACCATTTATGGCAAAAAAGTTATCATCTATACTCTTTACTCTTAGCATTAATTTTTATAGTTTCTGCCAAAGTCCAACTATTGCAGATTCTATAATAACAGAATATATACAACAGGTATATAAACCAACCCGTAGTGCAAAAGTCTATTTTAATGTAGATAGTATTAAACTCTTTGCGAATAATAACTTTAATAAAGTTATTAAAGTAAACTCTTACCCTCGCAAAATAAAAAAACGCGATAAATATCTAAAAATAATTAGATGTGACACATTAATTAATGATACTTTTACTATTGTCAAATTAAAATTAGAAGCCTTAATATTTATAAGTAAGTCCAAGAAAAGTGGGGAGTCATTTTGGATATTTGATGATTATATTTATTTTACAATTTTCTATTATCGAGAAACGGGAAATGTATGTCAGATTTTTTGGAATCTTGATGATAAATGTATTTATAAATCGTCAAATTAATGTTTGCAACTAATATACAAAATAGGAAATAAAGAAGCAGCAATTGATGTATATGAATGAACTAGAAATTGAGATTAAACACTGTACTTCGTTCGGGAGTGTGATCCCCGGACGCTCATGGAGCGAGCCTAGTCTTAGTGCGGCGTACAGGATGGGCTTCAACGGCAAGGAGAAAATTGATGAAATTGAGGGTGATGGAAACGCGTATGATTTTGGTGCGAGGATTTTAGATACGAGACTTGGAAGATGGCTATGTGTTGACCCTCAATCTGCTAAATACCCAAGCCTATCTCCTTATAATTTTGTAGGAAATAATCCCAATTGTTTCATAGACCCCAATGGTGAAGAAATTATTATAGCTTTCTATAGAATGGGCGAGGTTGTAATGGATAATCCAAACAAGCTAGGACAAACTATACTAGTTACTCAAGAGGTTCAAGTCGCTAAAATTACTTATAAAGATGGGAAATTACTTAATGATAAAGGTGAAGAGGTTAAATTAAGTACAATTACTGATAAAGAGGCTAGAAAATATATAGGGAAAGTAGTAAAAAACCTTAACAAGATAAATAAAGCAAAAACTAAAGATACAGAAGTAGCAAGTGTTTTTGATGATGTGCAAAACTCAAAAACTGAAAAAACAATGATAAGAAATAGAAAGAAAGGTATGACAGGTGATGAAACTTCCAATGATTCTTATCATAATGAAGATGGATATAACTCCACAATATTTCATGACCCAGATGCAACTGCTGACAATAGAGGCAATAAACGCAAATCTGCCTCATCATTGGGACATGAGATTAAACACGCATATAATTACGCACATAAAAAAATTACAGGAGGTGAAACTACGGTTATAGACCCTAATGCAAAAGGTCCTGATGGAGAAAATATTGAATTTGGTAAGATCAAAAATGAAGAAATAAACGCAGTAAATTTTGAGAATAGAGTAAGAACAATATTGGGAGAGAAGTATGTTAGAACCAAATTTAGCGGGCTAAAAATTCCAGAAGACAAATTAAACCCTAAACCTGATTCTAAAAAAGTAAATAAAAATGAAAACTAATAAATATTATTTAATATTGTTTTTTGGGGTAATGCATCTAAATACAGTTAAATCGCAAAGTTTAACACCGAAATTTGATTCACTTAAATTAATTTTTTTAGCGAAAAAATATACTGATTATTCTGGACATATTAATATTCCATTGAAAGTCATTTTTAAAAATGATTCTTTTTTACTTTTTATAGAATCAAATGATCTCTATAATTTATTTAAAATAGAACATAATAGAGAGGTGGGATTTGATGGCATAAATAAAGTACTAAAAAGCGAAGATTATATAAAATTGAATGAGTCAGACTCTAATAATTTCTCTGTAAAAAGTCTGATTCCTAAAAAATTCTTAGATACCATTTCTGTCGCATCTCAAAATAAATTAATTAATGATAATTTTGAAAAAATAGGTAGGTATAATGTCATAAAACCCGCGATAGGACTTATGAAAACTGAGCAAATTAAATTGCTCAGTTTTATTGGCGGCAATATCATTATTACAGATTGTGAATCTGGAGCATTAATACAGATTAGTTACCTTGAATGGAAAGAAAGAGAATAATAATATTCAATCAAGATGTTTAATAGTAAAAAAATCTTGCGTGGAACTTCTATATGTTTTCTAACTTCAAGCACTTCAAAAAAATAGTTTTATTTAAAAGGGAATTTTTATTCTAAGAAACGAACACACGGTAGCTTGTTTTATATTCTAAAACTACAGCTTTTCCAGCACTAAAAACGGAGTGTTTTATATGGTTGTCTTTGGTTCAAGAACTGAAGCTCTGCTCTTATCACTCAATATATAATACCCACCCACGCCGAAATATTTTCGGTTTGATATAGGTTTTGCGATTTGCAATCGCACTATTTATATTATATTTGAACCATACAATTCCATCTACAAACCATGCCCAATTCAGCCCTGAAATCATTGTATCCGTTCGGGAGTGTGCTGCAAGGTAGGAGCTGGAGCGAGCCCAGCCCTAGTGCGGCGTATAAGTTCGGCTTCAACGGCAAGGAAAGAACGGATGAAATTGAGGGGGATGGGAATATATATGACTATGGGTTTAGAATATACGATCCTAGGATTGGCAGATTCCTTTCTACTGACCCTCTGTTTAAGTCTTATCCTTGGTACACTCCTTATCAATTTGCAGGCAATAAACCTATATTTGCAATAGATTTGGATGGGCTAGAAGAATACGCAGCGATATATCATCAAGATGCAGCTGGAAATTATCATTATAGATTGCATGTAATAAAAGAAAAAGAAGTTGGAGTACCCTTAAAGATTAATTACTATGCAAGACCAGAGGCAACAACACATGATGCTGATCAAAGAGCCGGTTCTAAACAAAAAACCGACCAATTTATCACGACAAAAGTGTCTGGAGTAGATGGTGTCACTGATGATAATATATGGGCGAGTACAGCCTTAAAGGATGCCGCGACAGCGGCAGATGAAATCTTTCATAAAGATAAAACAAAATCTGGATTAGGTGTGGCAGGGCCAGATGCTACTTTTAGTGGAACTATATCTTTCACAGAAACAACAGACGCTTCCGAAGGATATCCCGTTTCTATAGATGGGTCATCAACTCCAATCTCATCAGAGAAAATGACGGCATATTTTAAAACAGATGCAAAGGTCAAAGGGGATGTAGAAAAGTGTATAAAAACCGCTAAGAAAAACAGTGGTTCTGAGTCCGTAGCTGTTACATTCTATGCTAAAAATGAAGAAGCTAAGAAATCTTTATTGGCTGCTTTACCAGCACCAACCCCTGGGACAACAACCCCTACTGTAATTGTGGATCCTGCAAAAGCAGGAGGTTCGCCAGATGCATTTTTTTACGCGTTCAGTAAAAAAACAAAAACCCCCGATTCAGTTACAATTGACCAGACAGGTGCAAAATAAAAATTTATACTTATGAAATACTATATATTGTTGACGTTTTTTCTTAGTATTTTATTAAATACTAATTCTATTGCACAAGCAAAGAAAACTATTACTGCGGTAAGAATTTCTGGAAAGAGTTATTTGATTTATACAAAAAACGCAGGGAAAGATTTAGCTAAGCAATATTTTAAGAATGATTCTTTAATATATGACACTACAATACAAGGAACATATGTCGCGATATTATATGGTGATATGCTTCCAGATAGTAATATTTGGATAAATCGAAAGACCCAGATAATCCAAGAAAATCTGTCAAACTTTGCTCAAGCAGATAATCAAATATATGCGTATACAAAAGATAGTATTGTAACAAAAGGATATAATAGATATATGGATGTTGATGTTATAGGGCGAGACTTTAATGTCAAATATACCAATTTGAAGGCAAATATCTTCTATAGTGGCGGGGAGAGGGTTTTTATTAATATAGATAAAGATACTGTGTCCTGGACTACGTATCGATTAAAAATTACTAACGATTACTATTTCATAATTGGCAAATTTCTATATAAGATAGAATTGCCACCTACCTATAAGCCTTATGTTGACTGGTTTTATAGCCATTGGTTTTTAGTTAAGGAAAGACTTTAAAGGTATTCAAATGTTTAACCAGCCATTTGTTGTGTGCCAAATTGCACCTGTCCGCTTTTTGAAAAACACAAAACGCAGTTTCCCGGTTGTGTACTATAGATTCAAAAGTCAAAAAAGTCAACATTTTATAGAAAACTGTTTATTAAAAACGAGAGATATTCTCCTCTCGTTTTTGTTATGTAAATTTGCGAACGGTCTTCACTTTTTTCTATATATTTGAACCATACAAACCAACAACAAACCATGCACAATTCAGCCCTAAAATCATCGTATCCGTTCGGGAGTGT
>JANYDJ010000042.1 GCA_025363675.1 Flavobacteriaceae bacterium
CCATACCGTGTGGTAAGGATTGGGCTAAATATAGACCTTGAAGGATGGAGACCCCCCAAAAGATATTTGGATAAACAAGGAAATTCTGTTGAGGATAGAGTATATAATAGAACTGATTTTGACAGAAATATAGTAGTTGAAGAAAGAAGAAAGTTGATTGCTGCAAAAGTTACTGAATTTTTAAAAGGGACCAACCGTTTTGATAAGACTATATATTTTTGTAGCGATATAGAACATGCACAAAGTATGACTTCCTATTTGCGAAATGAAAATGCTGACTTGGTTGCAGAAAACTATAAGTATGTAATGCAAATTACAGGCGATAATGACGAAGGGAAACGTGAGTTAGATAACTTTATAAATCCAGAGGAAAAATATCCTGTAATAGCTACCACATCAGAGTTGATGACTACCGGTGTTGATGCACAAACATGCAAAGTAATAGTGCTTGACAGTGAAATAAAATCCATGACTAAGTTTAAGCAAATTATTGGACGTGGCACCAGAATAAATGAAGAATTTGGGAAACTATATTTTACGATTTTAGATTTTAGAAATGCTACCGATTTGTTTGCTGATAAAGATTTTGATGGTGACCCTATACGTGTGAAACCAGTTACACAAAACGAAGATTTATCATTAGTGGTAATAGAGGAAGAAGAAAATACGATTACAGTATTAGATGAATTGACAGGCGAAGAAATAAAGTTTGAAAAAGCAACTATCCGCTATCCTGATGGCTCAATAATTGGGGGCACATGGAAAGATAAAACTCCAAATGCTTATAGAGAAAAAATATATGTAAATGGATTGGATGTTTCTGTACTAGTAAGCCGCGAGATGTATTTTGACCAACAGGGAAAACCTATTACAACCAGTTTAAAAGACCATACCAAGGATATTATAAAAGGTGAATACGCCTCAATGGATGATTTTCTAAAAAAATGGAATGATTCCGACCGCAAAGAAGCTATCATAACCGAACTACAAGAGCATGGGGTAATGGTGGAAGCATTATACGATGCAGTAAATAAAGAAGTAGATTTATTTGATTTAATATGTCATGTTGCCTACGATCAACCACCATTAAGTAGAAAAGAAAGAGCAAACAATGTGAAGAAACGAAATTACTTTACAAAGTATGGCGAGCAGGCAAAGAAAGTACTAGAAGCATTGTTAGACAAATATGCCGATGAAGGCATAACTAATATAGAAAGCATGGAAGTATTACGGGTGCGACCGCTAAGTGATTTTGGCTCACCAATAGAAATAATAAATGAGTTTGGCAACAAAGAAAAGTATATGGAAGCAATACGGGAATTGGAAATAGAATTGTATAAAACAGCCTAATGAAGGAGCAAGAACTAATAGTATTGCTTAAGGAACTTCAGTCATACCCCAAAGAATGTGAATGGGTTGAATTTAAAGTAAACAATAGTAATCCGCAGGAGATTGGCGAATTGCTTTCGGCACTTAGCAATAGTGCCTGCTATCATAATCAGAAGTATGGCTTTTTAGTTTATGGAATTGAAGATGCAACACATCATTTAGTAGGAACAGAATTTCATCCTCTAACAGAAAAAAAAGGAAATCAGGAATTAGAAAATTGGATTGCTACGCAATTAAATCCACGAATTGATTTCAACATTTTTGAGTTTGATTTCCAAGATAAACATTTTGCAGTTTTTAGAATTGAGGCTACCAGAAATACGCCTGTTAGTTTTAGAGGGGAAACTTATATACGTATTGGTTCTTATAAAAAATTGTTAGACGAACACCCTGAAAGGGAACGTAAAATATGGAACAAAGAAAATATACGTGTTTTTGAAAGAGAAATTGCAGTTGAAAATGCAATTGAAAACGATGTACTTCTTTTGATTGATTACACTGCCTATTTTGAATTGATAAAATACCCATTACCTGATAACCGCAAAGGAATTTTGGAACGGCTTGTACATGATAAAATAATTGTTCTTCGGCCAAATGGGAAATATGATATTACAAATCTGGGAGCATTAGCCCTAGCAAAAGAAATTGAACAGATTGAAAGTGTTTCAAGAAAAACTGTTCGGGTTATTATATACGAAGGAAAGAACAGGGTGAAAACTATTAAAGAGCAAATAGGAAAAAAAGGGTATGCCGTGGACTTTGAAGGATTGATAAAATTTATAGCCGACCAAACACCTAGTAAAGAAATTATTGAAGGTGCTTTGCGAAAGGAGGTTTCTTTTTACCCATTACTAGCTATCCGCGAGTTGGTCGCCAATGCTATTATTCACCAAAATTTTTCGGTAAGGGGTACTTCGCCAATGATTGAAGTTTTTACTGATAGAATTGAAATTACCAATCCTGGAAAACCACTTATTGACCCGCTACGTTTTGTTGACCATAGCCCAGAAAGCCGTAACGAAATACTTGCAAGGTTTATGAGAAGGCTGAACATTTGTGAAGAACGCGGTAGCGGAATGGACAAAGTAATTCTTGAATGTGATAAATTTAAGCTCCCCTCTCCTGAAATAATAGTTGGTGATAACTATACCCGAATAATTCTGTACGGACCTAAAACATTTCGCGAAATGGATAAAACCGAAAGGACAAGGACATGTTATCACCATGCCTGCCTTAAATATGTTTCGGGTGAGTTTATGACAAACCAAACTTTGAGAGAACGCTTTGATATTACAGATGAAAATTACCCCATGGCTTCAAGAATAATTGCAGATACGATAGAAAGTAAACTTATAAAAGATTTTGACCCTGAAAATAAATCAAAAAAATATGCCAAATATGTTCCTTACTGGGTATAAAATCTTATCTGATGATTATTTGATGACGGGTGCTAACAACCTCGAATTCTTATGTAACCGTCATGTAACTGCGAAGGGTATTTTGTGCAAAACACAACTGATAACCAAGCACTTCTTATATAGTGCTTATGTAACTGGAAGGCAAAAATCTTATTTAATGGTGATAAAACACTAAAACAAAACACAACAATGAACAATATATCAGGCATAATAAAGAGTATTCAAAACATCATGTGGCAAGACACGGGATTGAATGGCGATGCACAACGCATTGAGCAATTGGGTTGGATGCTTTTCTTGAAAATATTTTCGGATAAAGACAAAGAGTTAGAATTACTGGACGACAAATACAAATCTCCCATTCCCGACAAATTTCATTGGGTAAAAGAAAAAGGCAATTGGGCAGGTGATGATGAAGGAATGACTGGTGATGAATTACTAAATTTTGTTGACA
>JANYDJ010000064.1 GCA_025363675.1 Flavobacteriaceae bacterium
GATTGCTCCCTATAATATATTAGTTTGTTTGTGTAGTACAAATATACATTTATTGCCTCTCATCTAAATTTGAAAATTAAACACAAATTACTAACAGGCAATTATTTATAATTGCGGATTCTCTTAATTCAACGACATTGAATTGGGAATTACGAATTACGAATTGCGAATGGGGTACTATATATAATAATCGTAATTATAACCTCCTGTCCGCCTCATCAATTTTCAAATCATTGATACTGGCAAAACGTTTTTTCATATAGCCATTCTCGTCGAACTCCCACATTTCATTACCGTAAGATCGGTACCATTGCCCATCGGCATTGTGCCATTCATATTCAAAGCGAACACCTATTTTATTGTCGGTAAAACTCCATAATTCTTTTTTGAGTTTATAGTTCAATTCCTTTTCCCATTTTCTGATGAGGAATGCTTTCACTTCTTCTCGACCATTTAAAAACTCGGTTCTGTTTCGCCATTCTGTGTCGATGGTATAGGCTAGACTTACCTTCTCGGGGTCCTTGGTGTTCCATGCATTCTCGGCAAACTGAACCTTTTCAGTAGCAGTTTCAAAATTGAAAGGCGGGATGGGGAATCTTTTTTCGGACATATTATATATTATTTTTTATTTCACGATATTATATTTCTCAAGTTCCCATACAGAGCTATCCTTATGCATCATATATTTAATCAAATGAATATTCTTGGCATAATAAGCTTCATAATACCAATCGGGTGGATTAGCAACTCCAGGATATGAATATTTCATTACTTCTTTAAATTGTATATTATTAATGGTTAAACTATCTATCGTTTCTAAAGTAGCATTTAGTCCTGAGACTGGCAAGAAATTTTTACTACCATCGTAATCTAATTTGTACCCTGGATAATGGTTGTCATACAAATCGAAACTTTCTCTAACTTCAAATAGACCGTCGTTTCCTTTTCTTTCCAAAGAAGAGTATCCCATTCCATAAAATAAAAAATCTTGCCGACCTAATTTTACAGATGTGGTACTTAAAATTGCCACAGACCTATCTTCATAACACTTTCCCCAACTGCAATCACAATCCCTCTTCGAGGCTAGTGCATTAGATATTTCTGTACTTACAGAACCTACCCACACACTATCCCTTTTTCCAGTTTGTTTGCAGACATATACGCACCAACTCCCTTTCTTAAAATAAAAATAATCTACTGCATGCTGTACCATTTTCACAGTATTGCCCTCAGTACAAACCAAGTTTTTGTCTTTGCTATAGTAGCAACTAGTTGCTAGAACTATAACTAAACTGATTAATAAAAGAAAAGATTTATTGCTTTTCATTATTCCTATGTACGAATTGAGAATTATATTCTGTCGAAGCACTTTCGTAATTCGTAATTTGACATTCGTAATTAAATATTCGCCAACTTAATCCCCAACATATCCAACTCCTTACTATTAACAGGTCCAGGGGCATCAATCATTACATCGCGGCCAGAATTATTTTTCGGGAAAGCTATATAGTCGCGGATACTTTCGCTGCCACCAAATAGGCTACATAGTCTATCGAAACCAAATGCAATTCCACCATGTGGGGGTGCACCATATTCAAAAGCATTTAATAAAAATCCAAATTTTTCTTTGGCTTCATCAGCGGTAAATCCTAATACTTCAAATAGTTTTGATTGCAAGGTTCTGTCATGTATACGAATAGAACCTCCACCTACTTCCACACCATTTATTACCATATCATAAGCATTTGCATTTACAGCACCTGGATTTGTGTGGAGCATTTCTATATGCTCAGGTAATGGTGAAGTGAAAGGGTGGTGCATGGCATACCAACGTTTATCTTCTTCGTTCCATTCTAATAAAGGAAAATCGAGCACCCATAAACATATATATTTGTTTGGGTCACGTAATTGTAATCGGTTGCCCATTTCTAAACGTAGGTCGCCCATGGCTTTGCGGGTTTTATTAGTAGCACCACAAAGTATTAAAATCAAATCACCTGCTTCTGCATTGCAGGCTTTTGCCCATGCTTGTAATTTTTCTTGGTCGTAAAATTTATCTACCGATGATTTCACAGTTCCATCATTTTCTACGCGTGCATATATAAGTCCGCTCATGCCGCGGCGTGGGTCTTTCACCCATTCGGTCAATTCATCTAATTGTTTTCGAGTATATACTGCTGCATTTTTTGCATTGATGGCGAGTACCAATTCAGCATTATCGAACACGCCAAATCCTGCTCCTGAAACTATATCATTTGCTTCACTTTTTAGTTCCACAAATTTCATATCGAAACGCAAATCGGGTTTGTCGCAACCATAGTAACGCATGGCATCTGCGTATTGCATCCGCATCATTTCGGGTATATCAACTCCTTTCACTTTTTTGAAAAGATGACGCACCAAATTCTCGAATAAGTTTAATATATCTTCTTGCTCTATAAAACTCATTTCGCAATCTATCTGTGTAAATTCGGGTTGTCTATCGGCACGCAAATCTTCATCTCTAAAACATTTCACCATTTGGAAATAGCGGTCCATTCCAGCCACCATCAACAATTGTTTAAACGTTTGCGGACTTTGGGGCAACGCATAAAACTGTCCGGGATTCATACGACTTGGCACCAAAAAATCCCTTGCACCTTCGGGTGTTGATTTAATTAATACAGGCGTTTCTACTTCCACAAAATTTTCTGCATCCATAAAACTTCGGGTATACTTCATCATCTCGTGACGCAAAATCAATTTCTCTTTTACCGGATTTCTTCTGATATCGAGATAACGATATTTCATGCGTAGTTCATCGCCACCATCGGTTTCATCTTCAATAGTGAAAGGCGGTGTGGCAGCGGCATTCAGCACTTTTAATTCTGTAACATTAATTTCTATTTCGCCCGTAGGAATTTTTAAATTTTTGTTTGAACGCTCACACACAGTTCCTGTAATCTGTAATACAAACTCACGACCGAGCTTGCGGGCTTGTTCGCACAGTGCAGCGTTCACATCCATATTAAAAGTGAGCTGTGTAATTCCATATCTGTCACGTAAATCAATGAAAGTAAGTCCGCCAAGGTCACGACTTTTTTGCAGCCATCCTGCTAGGGTCACGGTTTGGCCGGCATTAGCGAGGGTAAGTTCTCCGCAAGTATTTGTTCTATACATATTAGTTGTCAGTAATCAGTAGTTAGTAATCAGTAATTAGTTGTCAGTGGCTTACGCATGCTCGTGGTTGTGTCTTGTGACCAACCACTAACATGAAGCCCAAACTATTGGTTTTGCTTGTGGTTGGTGTTTTCACCAACTACTAATGGTGTTTTCGTCAACCACTAACATAGAGCCTAAACTATTTTTAATTTCGTTTGCAAAGTTATCTAATTTACACCCACTTTTGCGGAATATGATAGAAGTTTTTAATGATGAGTATTGGATGCGTGAGGCGATGAAGGAAGCACACAGGGCATTTGAGGCGGATGAGGTACCTGTGGGTGCAGTTGTAGTTTGTAATAACAGAATAATTGGGAAGGGGCATAACCTCACTGAGCGGTTGCACGATGTTACCGCCCATGCCGAGATGCAGGCTATTACTGCAGCTGCCAATCATTTGGGTTCAAAGTATTTGGAAGAGTGTACGATATATATAACTTTGGAACCTTGTGTGATGTGTGCGGGTGCGATATTTTGGGCGAGGCCAGCCAAAGTTATTTTTGCAGCATCCGATTCTAAGAGAGGATTCTCACAATTAGGTAAAAATATTTTGCATCCCGCTACCCTTTTAGAACAAGGATTAATGGCCGAAGAGGCATCAGCATTGCTTAAAGAGTTTTTTCAAAAGTTGAGATAATAGATATCTATATATAATAGTTCTCTTTCATAATTCAAAAAGCTCATGCCGTTATTGCGAGAAGCGGTGGGCATGCCTGTGCAATGGGCGACGAAGCAATCTCCCACGAAGTATAATCCTAGGGTGGAGATTGCTTCGTCGGAAGCCTCCTCGCAATGACGGCGTAATTATGAAAGATGTCTAATCAATCTTTCTCATACATTTTGATTATAAAGATAATGGGCTTACTTTTGCACCCTCTTTTTAATTTTCTATATATTATTATATAATAAGTATAGAAAATTAAATCACTAAATCATTAAATCGTAAATCATTAAATCAATAAATAATAAATGGCATATCTATTCACCTCAGAGTCCGTATCAGAAGGACATCCAGACAAAGTAGCCGATCAGATATCTGACGGACTAATCGACAATTTTTTAGCTTTCGATCCTGAATCGAAAGTAGCTTGCGAAACACTTGTAACCACAGGTCAAGTAGTAGTAGCTGGCGAAGTAAAATCGAAATCATATCTCGATGTGCAAAGCATCGTTCGTGCAGTGATAGCCAAAATAGGTTATACAAAAAGCGAATATATGTTTGATGCAAATAGCTGCGGAATTTTAAGTGCTATACACGAGCAAAGTGCTGATATTAACCGCGGTGTCGACAAGAAAAAACGTGAAGATCAAGGTGCCGGCGACCAAGGAATGATGTTCGGTTATGCTACCAACGAAACATCTAACTATATGCCTTTGGCTTTGGACCTTGCTCATATACTTTTGAAAGAATTGAGTGAGTTGCGTCGTGAAGACAAGCAGATGAAATATTTGAGACCCGATACAAAAAGCCAGGTTACTATTGAATATAGCGACGACCACAAACCTTTGCGTATCGATACCATTGTAATAAGCACACAGCACGATGATTTTGTGAAACCTAAAAGCAACAGTGCCAAGGATGAAGCAGCGGCAGATACTGCTATGCTTACCAAAATATTTGATGACATGATTAAGATTTTAATCCCACGTGTTACCAAAAAATATCCCGAGTATAAAAAATTATTCAACAGTAAAATCACTTACCATATTAATCCTACCGGAAAATTTGTAATCGGTGGTCCGCATGGCGATACTGGTTTAACTGGCCGTAAAATTATTGTTGATACTTATGGTGGCAAAGGTGCTCACGGAGGTGGAGCTTTTAGTGGAAAAGACCCCAGTAAAGTGGATCGTAGTGCTGCTTATGCTACCCGTCATATTGCAAAAAATATGGTAGCAAGTGGTATGTGCGATCAAGTATTGGTGCAAGTTGCTTATGCTATTGGCGTAGCACAACCAGTTGGTTTGTTTGTGAATACTTATGGTTCGTGCAAAGTGAAAGATAAAAAAGGTAAAGTGATGCATGATGGAGATATCGCTAATAAATTATTAGAAGTATTCGACCTACGTCCTTATGCTATCGAGCAACGTTTAAAATTACGTGAACCTATCTATTTAGAAACTGCTTCTTATGGCCACATGGGTCGTAAAAACGAAATCGTTACCAAAACTTTCAGCAGCCCCGATGGTAAAAAAATTACCAAAAAAGTAGAACTATTCACTTGGGAAAAATTGGATTATGTACCACAACTTAAAAAAGCTTTTGGCTTGAAATAAGTTATATTATAATATACAAAAAGCCCCAATAGTATTTTGCTATCGGGGCTTTTTATTTAAATGTTAACTACATCAAAAACTATAATACATCGTAACTGTAAAAATATCGCTCAGGCCTTTTCCATTTTTGTTGAGCGTAGTTAAATAGGAAAACTTTAAATCGTATTTGGCATGGCCATTCCCATCGTTGCTTTGGCCAAAACGAAAACCAGCATTAATGATAGGGCCAATTGAGAGGGGATAGGTCTTCCCCTTATAATTTAAAAAT
The DNA here is from genome assembly GCA_025363675.1 of Flavobacteriaceae bacterium. Lineage (GTDB taxonomy): Bacteria > Bacteroidota > Bacteroidia > UKL13-3 > UKL13-3 > CANJUD01. The sequence continues at coordinate 5,747 of JANYDJ010000064.1, forward strand.
GCCATATCGATGCACGCCCCTGCTCCCGCATAGGTTCCGGAACTTTGTGTTGAATTTTTTGATGCACCATTTCCCAAATTATAATTAATAGTAACAGGGATATTGAACTGAAAAAAACGGGAGATATTGATACCATAAATATATAAGTTTCTTATTGCAATACCCGTGTTTATATTTGCTGATAAGGAACTGGTGGCACTAAGAATTTTAAAATGATATCGCACATTATAATTTAGATTTCCATTAAATAAGGCATAATCTGGCGGTGGGAGCAGATATATAGAAACCCCTGCCCCTGTTTGATGTTTAAAAAAAGTACTGTCGTGTTTTGTTGCTCGCGAAACTATACTGCACAATATGAGGCCGCTTATTATAATATATTTTTTCATGTATTATTTTTTGTCATTTTAAGTTCTTAAAGAACCGTTGAATTTGTAAAAATTGTAGTTCTTCGATAAACTCAGAATGACAATTTTTACAAATTACCTCTGTTATCTTGCTCGCGTTCTAGTGCTTCAAACAAGGCTTTAAAATTTCCTTTGCCGAAAGATTGTGCTCCCTTGCGTTGAATAATTTCAAAAAATAATGTTGGCCTATCTTCAACGGGTTTGGTGAAAATTTGTAACAGGTAACCTTCATCGTCACGGTCAATTAATATTCCCAATTTGTGAAGTGGTTCTATATCCTCTTCAATAGGGCCCACCCTGTCTAATATACTTTCATAATAATTATCGGGAATGCTAAGGAACTCAACGCCTCTGGCCATCATTTGGGTAACGGTGCTCACAATATCATCGGTAGCTATTGCCACATGCTGCACACCCTGACTTAAATAAAAATCTAAATATTCTTCTACCTGCGATTTCTTTTTTCCTTCAGCGGGTTCATTGATGGGGAATTTTACAAAACCATTTCCATTACTCATTACTTTACTCATCAATGCTGAATATTCTGTCGAGATATCATTATCGTCGAAGGAAAGAATATTTCTGAAACCCATTACGTCTTCATAAAATTTTACCCATGGGTTCATTTCATTCCAACCCACATTTCCCACACAATGGTCCACATATTTCAAACCAACAGGTTCCGGATTATAGTTCGATTTCCAAGCTTTATAACCCGGCATGAAAACGCCTTTATAGTTTTTACGTTCTACAAAAATGTGAACCGTATCGCCATAAGTATGAATACCCGAAAGGCGAACTTCGCCATTATCATCGGTCAATGTTTGTGGTTGCAGATAAGGTTTGCCGCCACGTTTGGTGGTTTCTTCAAATGCTTGGTAGGCATCGTCCACCATCAATGCCAATACCTTAACACCATCGCCGTGCAGTTTTAAATGTTCGGCAATATCACCATTGGGTGTAAGCGGTGTGGTTAGTACCAAACGCATTTTATTTTGCACCAATACATACGATGAACGATCACGCACACCCGTTTCCGGACCAGCATAGGCAAGGCTTTGAAAGCCAAAGGCAGTTTTATAAAAATGGGCTGCTTGTTTGGCATTGCCCACATAAAATTCTACATAGTCGGTACCGTGTAGTGGTAAAAAATCAACTTGGGTTTGCGGAGGGGTCTCGAGTGCTTGTGTGCTCATGTGCTGTAAATTTTGTTAGGGTGCAAATTTACAAATTAGTTTGTTTAGTTAAATAGGTTTTTTACTAGTGCTCGCCTTCTTGTATCTTGCATGTTCGACCCCATCGGGGTCGAAGCATTATAGCTATTTGTTTGGGTATAAACCTGGGCACATGTTTTTTAACGGGAGAAGTCATATTAGGCAAATATTTTTTCAAGCCTAAACAGGAAGAATTTAATATAAGTAACACCTCTTAAATTAGCCCTAAATAGTTTTAGTTTTGCATTATATTATTCAGCATGTGCATTGGTGCTTCTGTTGTTGAAGAAGTTTAATATATTTTCCCAGTGATAGTTTATAGAGTTGGCGACAGAGTTAAATTCGCTAATACCGCTTTGCCTTACTTTGTCGCTCCAGTCTTTTAATCTTGTAATTGCTTGTGATTTTATTCTGCTTTCATATATCGACCTAAACTCCAAGCTCAAGTGGTATGCTTTTTCTAAAACAGGAAAGTGCTTAAAAAGCAGTGTAGCTCTCTTGGCTTGGCTATGTGTCCAGTCACCTGGTGTTTTATATAATAGGTAGCGGCTTCTGGCCAATAGTTCTTTAAGGGTATCACCATTTTCTAGCATCATGGGCTGATACTTATCCCCCTTGTTCTTGGCATCTTTAATATCATTGTTCTCTTTCTCTAGTGCTTCCCATCTGTATTTTACCCTTAGGTGCTGCAAAGCATCTATGACTAGTTTCGAGACGTGGAATCTGTCGGTTACCCTTGTGGCATTTGCAAAACAGGTTTTTACTGCAAGCTCCATGTTCCTTGCCATATCAAGGCTTACCTCGGTTACTGTATTGCGTTTTGCCTCGCTTATCTTGTTCAGTACCTCTATTATAGTTTTTGCTTCTGTCCCGTTTATCACTGCCACCAGTTTGCGTTTATTTGTTTTATGTGCCTTTGAGGTAACAAAGGTATATAACTCTCCTTTTGATAAACTAACCTCGTCTATGGCTAAGTGCGGGCTTGTATTTTGCGGA
>JANYDJ010000121.1 GCA_025363675.1 Flavobacteriaceae bacterium
ACACTATCATAACAGTTGCTGTTCCATGCTTTGCAGCTAATGGGATATTTGCCTGTTTGAGTGTATATATGCTGCATATTATATATACTATCAACCATATTGGTATCCTTTACATATATTATAGTGTCTTTCCCATCTCCCCATGCCACTTGCACGGTATCGCTGTATCTATAATTAACTTGTGCAGTTACTGTTTGATAACCACAGTAAATATTTTTGTTGGTGTTTAATGAAACCGTGGGTTTAAATTTTATAGTAACACTATCGCCCACCCATTGCAGGTAGCCGCAGTTGCCCAGTTCGCAACCAAGTTTTACATAGTAGCTCCCTGCATTTTTATATTGGTGTACCACGCTTTTACCCACCGCACTATCTCCATCTCCAAAATACCAGTTATAGCTTTTAAAGGCACTATCTGCATCTGCCGTGAAACGGAGGCTATCACTATTATATACACAGCCATTAGTTCCAGTAACGTCAAACTTATTATTAATACGCTTTACAGGGAAACTATTACAGGGAAACTTCTGAGAAAACACCCCCACAGAATCATAGTTAAAATGGACCCCATCAAAAACAAATCCACTCGCATTGCCCCATTTATCGGGGTAGGGAATATAACTAATAGTTTTGCTCCAATGATGCAAACTATAACCGCTTGTGTCAATCTGTGCATCGATATATAAACGGTTATCCGGCCCTAACTGGCATCCTCCAAAACCACTGTTAACCCTTATTTTAAAAACTTCTTTGATATTCTGATAGGGGAGACTGCTATAAACAGGAATTTGGTTGATAGAAAATGAATCTTTTACAATGGCCCTGATACCATATAATATGCTATCATTGGGTGAAAATGCAAAATTCCAATTTCTAATATCTGTTTTTACTATCAAAGGACGAGGGTTAAGAACTTTTCCAGAACTATTATCAAATTCATATATGAAATACTTATATTTAAAATCATAATCATTGCCCATAGATATAATAAACTTTCCATTGTTCGATGAACGCATATAGGGGAAATTACCACCAGTAAGTCCTCCCTTAAAAGGAGAAGATACAGGTTTTTTGCTAAGCCCATTTTTTGTGAGCAAGTAAGCCTGTATTGTGTACCCACTGGTGGAAATCAATATCCAATAATCGGTATCGTTGGCATGTTTGATAAACCCCCCAAACCCACTAATTGAATCACTAACTTTTACCCGCTTTACTATATCTCCTTTGCCGCTATCCAGCCTCAAATCTATCAATAGATACGAGAAATAGAAAGAATCATTGAAAGCCTGGAAGAGATAATACAGTGAATCATCGCCTGGTGCTTGCACAAAAATATTGTTCTCATTGTATTTAGCCAAGTTTTTGCTTGAGGGCAGCAGTTTATGCTCCCTGTTCCAAATATAATCACCACCAGTATATAGTAGCAAATTACCTTTGCAATCGGAAACAGTCTGTGGGTATGATGTGGCATTAAAAGAATCAACACCATAGACAGCAGATTTAAATGTGGCGACCGGGCTTTGGTTAAAATTTAGGCCACAGTGATAACCGAAGCACCAATTGTTGTTTCGCTGTGCCATAGCAAACAATGGCATGGTTATCACTAACCCGAGTATCAAAAGCAAGCGAGCCATAGTTATTCGTTGATTTTAACAAGCTTGTTACTTTGTATGCTTTTTCCCGTAACAGCATCAGTTAGTTTCAACAAATAACAGCCCAACGGAAGCATCGTAGCATCTATCTGAAATTCACCCGATCCGTTTATGATGCCTTGATATATAACTTTACCTGTTATGTCATATAATATATAATTGGTTGCAGTACTAAGAGTGCTGCTGATAGTGAATCTGCCACTAAACGGATTGGGGTATATTGTAACTTCGTTTATTATTGAATCTGCTTTGTTCATTTTTGGTGGAACCGGGTCTGTTTTAAAACTACCCCTGCAACCCTGTCCAGTTGCTTGTCGTTGGTCTATATAAGTATTACAGTAATTATTTTTACTTGCAGTATTGCCATCAAGATTAATAGATTGGGCACTGAATGTAAGTGGGTAATTGGTTTGGTCATAATATATTTCTATTTGCCTAACGGCATTGTTTATATTATCATAATCATACCAAGCCACATCGGCTTTTTTGCTATAGTTGTTGCCACCCGCGTTGCTGGTAAAAAAACAGTCCCAGTCATCGTTATTGTTATTGTTTAATGTTGATTGGGTTATGATATTTCCTACACCAACCACTCCCCAGTTGCAGTCGTAAAACTTGTTGCAGTTTAGCAGCACATTTCTTTGATTGTTATAATAGTTATAATTAGGGTTGGGGTTTCCGTTATTGCCCACGGGGAAAACCTCTGGTGCTATTACCACACCATAGTCGTTGTTTATAAAAGCGTTGTGCCCTATGGTGGTCTTGTTGCTGGATGCAATCTGTTGATAAAATTCCAGACCCCTATCAAACCCATCTACTATATTATTGTAAAAGTATAACCCATCGCTCTGGTAACTTAATATGCCTCTATAATAAGTTTGCCCGCTAGAACCTGGGTGCATTTTCTGGTCTGTTATACTTGGTTTAGTGCATCTGTCAAAAACGAACACATTCGTAAAATTGCCTTCAATATTGTAGTTCATATTAGTGGTACCATTTATTAACGGCATCTCACAAAGAGATGAATAAACCATTTGAAAGAAATTGCCCTTAAATACGCAACTTTGAAGATTGAAAGAGTAATTAGCATTGACAGACTTATTACAATTATATGTTTCTATTGCATTGGGAGTTGAGGACAATGCCCCACCCATAATAGTTTTAAGTTCTTTGAGTTCAAAAGTTGAATTTGAAAAGGTAATGCCTGATGAGTTATACAAATATACCATTTTTGTAGTACCACCATTAATTCCGTTAACCAATGGGTAAATATTGCCAATATTACAGGTAGCACCTGCATTCAAATATGACAAGGTGGTATTTGCAATCGAAGAAGTAACATTTGGACAATTCACTATTGCCATGTGCGATTTGTTGTTTTCTAAAATCGAGGAGGAAATATTAACCGTGCCACCATTTAGTGTATATATAGCCATAGAAGCATCTCGCACTTCCGTGCTAGATAGTGAAAGAAGGCCATTTTGAACGGGATTCCCTATCCCACTATTACCAATAATTTTAATCCATTGCCATGCTGCACAACCGCTAATAGTGCTATTCGATATATTTAATCTACCTCCAGTTTGATTTAAATTGCTGTTATTGTCAACAATTATCTCAGCACAACTAGTCATATGTACTTTTGCATTGTTTATATTTACAACCGCACCGGCTGGTATAGTAACAGTACCATCGAATTTAAGATATCCAGATAGATTTGTTGTGCCTGTTTGAAAAGTATAGTTGGATTTAATGACTATACCTATCGGGTCACATGTAATGACTATTGAATTCGAAAGCATTCCGGCACAATTTCCAGGATTAGGTTCTCCTAGATAATATGTTCCTGGCCAATTAGCAGTATAACTTGTAGTAGTAGCACCAGGTATCATTACGCCATTTCTATACCATTGCAAACTTAGATATAAGGGTGGTGTAGTAATATTTGCCGAGGATAGAGTTAAAACTGTGCCTGGTTCAAGGTTTGCATTATTTGCCGTAATTGTGATTGATTTGATTACATATACTTGATACATACCTGACTGAACCGTACACCCATTGGCAGAATTTGTATAATAGTAATAATGCGTGCCGTTACTTAAACCAGACAAATTAAGATATTGTGTTTGACTTCCTACTTGTGTGCTAATATGTGTAGATGGGTCATACAAATACCAAAGAATATTGCCAGTATAACTATTGGCTAAAACAGCACCATTGATACTTGCGTCTAATGTTGGATTTCCTAAGCAACTATTGATAATTGTCGCATCCTTTTTTATATATAGTCCTGCTATACTTGATACATAAAATGGACCATGTGTCGTTGTATAGCCATTCCCATTATCTATAACGCAAGTAATGTTATATGTTATTACACTTCCATTTTGATTTGGAGAAAAACTAAATTGGTCACCATACTCCCCAACTGCAACATTGTTAACTTTGTATAAGTAATTAAAAGTATTTAGCACTGGGTTGGGGCTGGTTATTGCAAAATCAACATAGCCAGTGCATAAGTCACTTGAAGTTTGAGAGAAAGTGAAATTTGGCCATAATATCTGTCCCTTAACTTTGCCAAACGGCATCAGTGAAAAAATTACCAATGTGATAAGAGATAATAACCTTCCAAACCTATAACAGGAATGAGTTTTGGTTCTTAATAAAAATTGGGGGGGGCTAACTTGTTGTTTTTCATTTATTTATAAATTAATATGTTAAATTGTTTTTGTTTTGTGGCAAATGTAACTTTTATTTCAATACAAAACAAGGGCTATTTTTGGCACTCCTTTTCTATTTGGTATTTATATATAATACATAAAACTGTTAAAGCAAATAGTGTATTATATAATATGTTTGTGAAATTAGATTAAGTATTGCACCCGTATACTTACACTCATTGCCCCCACTGTCTGAACACGATTTTAGGGATTAAAGGATTTTACATGATTAGGAATATGCTCACTGTCTGAATCACAGATTACACAGATTGAAGGATTAACACGGATTAAAAACGAATGCAGAAAAATCAGTGCAATCCGTGTAATCCGTGTAATCCGTGATTCAGACAAATTACTCAACAGCCAATTTTATCTTCACACCACCTACCGAAAGTATATACAATGCACAAGCTCCCTTCTTGAGAGGTATTGGGGATGTGTTCACACTTCTCAAATCAACTACAAACTTGTTCTCTCCATTAGTCGTGGTATTATATATTTTTCTCCCCAACATATCATATAATATATTTGAGCGTCATTGCCACCACTGTCTGAACACGATTTTAGGGATTAGAGGATTTTACATGCTTAGGAATATGCTCACTGTCTGAATCACAGATTACACAGATTGAAGGATTAACACGGATTAAAAACGAGT
>JANYDJ010000174.1 GCA_025363675.1 Flavobacteriaceae bacterium
TTTTTCAAACTCCAGTACATCGTACATCCGGCAAGTCCCATTCCTATTATAATAGTATCAACGTGGTGCATTCTCCCATTTATTGGCGGCAAAAGTATTGTATAATAATCGGGGCTGCAAGTGTGACCGACCCTTCGACTCCGCTCAGGGTGACAGCAGTATCAAAAAATTGAAAAAATTATCAATGCAAGTCTGAGCGGAGTCTACCCTTCGACTTCGCTCAGGGTAGCATGTTGTTACAATCAGGCTTGCAATCGTAGCACAAAATTGAAAAAATGGTTTTGATATTTGCCCGCCAATCTTATCTTTGCACCCGTTAAACACGAAACATTTTTGCGGATGTGGCGTAATTGGTAGCCGTGCCAGACTTAGGATCTGGTGCCGAAAGGCGTGGGGGTTCGAGTCCCTTCATCCGCACTTTTCTTCGCCATTCATTGCAATGTGTGACAATATTGCACGACCACTTCCACAGGAACAATATTTGAAATCTCTCAACCAAATTAATATTATAACGTGAACGTAGAACTTATTCAACACGACGACTTAAACGCTACCATCAAGGTATCTATCACTCCGGCCGATTACATGCCCGAGTACGAAAAAACTCTTAAACAATACGCCAAAAGCATGAATGTTCCCGGCTTCAGACCTGGGCAAGCACCAAAATCGATGGTGGAGAAAAAATTTGGCGACAGTATGCTTTCCGATACTTTAAATGTATTGCTAGACAAAGCAGTGACTGGCCAATTGAAAGAAAAAGAATTGGATATTTTGGGCAAACCTTTAGAAAATGAGAATGCCCCCAAGTTCCAATCATTTGCCAAAGACATCGACTATAATTTCATGATCGACCTCGGTCTTTCGCCCAAATTCGAGGTGGACTTTAGCCAACTAGGCGGTATGGAAGTTATTAAAATTGATATCGACCAAAAAATGTTGGATGCCGAAACCAAACAATTGCAACGCAGGTTTGGCAAAAACGAACAAGTAGAAAAAGCTGCCGATAATGATTTGGTATATGTTACTTTAACTGAGCTCGACGAAAAAGGCGAAGTATTAGAAGGTGGCGTAACTAAAGCAACCAGCATAGGGCTTGAGTTTGTGAAACACGAGCCTACCAAACAACAATTATTAGAAGCCAAAGTAGGCGAAGATTTTGTGGTGAATGTTTTCAATTTATTTAACGATGATATCAAGGAAATGCACCATGCTCTTGATATTCCCGAAGCTGCGGTGAATGATTTGAACAAAAATTTCAAAGCCAATATTTCTCAAATATACCACATGGAATTGGCCGAGTTCGGACAAGAGTTGTGGGATAAAGTATTTGGTCCCGGAAGTTGTGACAGTGCCGAAAGTTTTTACGAAAAATTAAAATTAGATTTAGAAGGTTATTATAACTCACAAGGTCGCCATTTATTTGAACATGCCTTGGTTGATAAAGTGATTGAAAGCCATCCGATACCTTTGCCAGAAGAATTTTTGAAACGTTGGATGCAACGCGAATTCCCCGATGAATATAATAGTGAAACTATCGACGGGAAATTTGAAAATGAAAAAGTAGGATTGCGTTGGCAATTGATTAAAGAAAAAATTCAGAAGGATCATGATATTAAAGTAGAGCCCGAAGAAGTGAAGAATTATATGTTCAATGAAATGCGTATGCAATTGGTTCGCTCAGGTATGGGAAATATAGAAATGTTTGAAGGCTATATACAACAAGCAGTAGAGAAATCGATGACCGAGCAAGACAAGTATTATAATGCACACCAAAAAGTAATGGGCGATAAAGTGGTACGTAAATTAGGCGAGCTAGTAACTACCATTGAAACAATTTTGCCTCCTGATACGTTCTTTGATACAATTAAGAAACATAACGAAGAACACCACAAGCATTAATTTTTTATTTTACAATTATAATTTTTTATTTTTAATCCAAAAAAAAACTAATATATGAATTACGGAAAAGAATTTCACAAGTATGCCACCAAACACCACGGCATTAGCAGTTTGAAAACAGAAGCTTATATTACTAGCGAGGTTAGAGACATGACCCGCACCGTGATAGAAGAGCGTCCAGTTAACTTTCGCGAGATTGATGTATTCTCTCGTTTAATGGTCGACCGCATTATTTTCTTAGGTACACAGGTAGATGATTATTTTGCCAATATTATACAAGCACAATTATTATTTCTACAATCGATAGATGCGAAACGCGATATACAAGTATATATAAATAGCCCAGGCGGATCAGTATATGCTGGTTTGGGAATATATGATACTATGCAATATATAACACCTAGCGTAGCTACTATATGCACAGGCATGGCAGCTAGTATGGGTGCAGTACTTATGTGTGCCGGCGACAAAGGAAAACGTGCCGCATTAAAACACAGCCGTATCATGATTCACCAACCTATGGGTGGTGCTCAAGGACAAGAAAGTGATATAGAAATCACCGCTCGTGAAATCAAAAAATTAAAAAGAGAATTGTACGAAATCATCGCACTACACTCAGGCCAACCCTACGAAAAAGTAGAAGCCGACAGTGATCGTGATTACTGGATGACCGCCGAAGAAGCCAAAGAATATGGCATGATCGACGAGTTATTGGTTAAAAATAAATAATATAACTGTCAGTCTGAGTTTATCGAAGACGGTGTTTGGAAGTGTATTCCAAATTTGTCTATGCTTCGATAAACTCAGCATGACAAATTTTCAATCTGCCATACTTTAATTATATGTAGAATATGAATAAAATGAATATCAAACACATTCTACTATATGTATTCATTCTGACCTCTATTTCTATTGTTAAATATTTTCTCTATACCAAAGCGGGAATTGAATTACCTGATTATACAATTGACTTTTGCATATTTATTATAGTAGGAATTTCCTGTTTTCATCATTCCAAAAAGTATGAGTTCAATCTTGCACAATGCATTACACAAGGGATAATTATTGGTACTTTATCAGGACTTATTTCTGGTTTATTTTCAGCATTGATGACCCCGCGAAACTGGGCTTCCGATTTTGAATCAATACTATACAACAGATTGATTGTCTTATTAACTTGGATTATTCTAGCCACATTAAGTTCAGTAATAGTGAGCTTAGTTTTGAGCAGATTTGCCAATAAAAAATTATACAATAAAAACGCTGCGTAAAATATAACACATGATAAAAGCAACCAATATCACCAAAAAATTCGGGCAGATAGAAGTGCTGCGTGGTGTGGATGTGCATGTACGTAAGAGTGAAGTTGTATCTATTATAGGTGCTTCGGGTGCGGGCAAATCTACCCTATTACATATATTGGGAACACTAATGCCTACCGATGGTGGAAGTTTTAGTATTGATGGTGTGGATGCACATTTATTAAAAGGAAGAAAACTCGATCATTTTAGAAACAGTAAAATTGGTTTTGTATTTCAGTTTCACCAACTGATGCCCGAATTTACCGCTGCCGAAAATGCCGCCATTCCAGCCATGATAGCAGGACTCAGCAAAAAAGAAGCACTGGCAAAAGCTGCAAAAATATTGGAACAACTTTCACTTGGCCATAGATTACAACACAAGCCCAGCGAACTAAGTGGCGGCGAACAACAACGTGTAGCAGTTGCTCGTGCATTAATCAATGACCCTGCAGTAGTTTTTGCCGATGAACCCACCGGAAATCTCGACACCAAAAATGCCACCGAACTCCACGATTTATTTTTGGATTTGCGTGACAAAACCGGACAAACATTTTTGATTGTAACACATAATGAAAGCTTGGCGAGTAAGAGTGATAGGACTTTGCATATTAAAGATGGAATGATTGTTGGGTAGTTACGCGTCATTGCGAGGAGGAACGACGAAGCAATCTCCTATGGCGTATGCTCGGCAAGATTAAGTTTTTCGAGCACACACGCAATGGGATTGCCACGTCGCCCAGCACACAAGTCTTACGCACCGCTCCTCGCAATGACGGCGAACATATAAATTAAAAGTATAATGAAACAATATATAAAACATTTCCTAATTATACTCGTAGGTATTATATATATATCTTCTGTAAAAGCACAAACAAAAAAACCTGCTCCAACTCAGACGATGAAAATAGAAATGAATATTGGGGA
>JANYDJ010000181.1 GCA_025363675.1 Flavobacteriaceae bacterium
ATTTTCAAAACCTATAGTAGGAAGGTCGAGTTGGTTTTTAACTACCTCGTTAATACAAAACATATATGCTCCACTATCAACTAAGGCAGTTACTGTCATTTTTTTTACGGTATTAGGATTTATCATTCCCTTTACAGCAGCATGCTCGTCAAAAGTATTTGTTAGTTCTATATCAACGTATATGAAAGTCATATTTGGAATTATTATAGAGTTCAAGTACTTTCTCCAAAATGCATAATATATATATCAGTTTCAGTTTCAAAAATATATTCGTCACCCATCATGTCGCCCCAATGCCAATGCTCCCCAACTGGCAGCATCTTATAAAGTGTTACTTCATTTTTAGATATAAAAAAATATTTTAATAAAAAGTCAATCAAATATTCTGATAGAGCATAGCCATTTTTGCCACGTATTTCAATAAGAATTTCATCACAAGTCCATTCTGAAATTAGGTCTTCAAAATTTTCTTGCCAATTTACTATTTCGACTAATTTTATCTTATTTACTTTCGATTCAAGTGTTTCATGAGTATTGTATTTATCATACCAACTTTTGTGTGCAAAAATATAATTCTCAATATTTAAAATTAAACTTTTATTCACATCTTTTGGGATAGAGAAAAATTGATTGGTTCCACCAAGATATGGCGTTAGAATATCTTTTACTCTTGATATTGCTTCCAAATAGCCGCTAATATACTCTTCTGTCATTTTATCTCTATTTTATTTTATTGTCTTCTTAATTTATTGCGTCAGCCACTTTAAAAATCAAAAATCGTTAATCCTTGTTCTATATTCTTCCCCAAATCCCGAATCCTGAATCCCGCCCCCCATCACGGAGCCAATATCACAACCTTCCACTCATCCCCATCTTTCTTATAAGCTACTCTATCATGTAACCTATTCGGTCGGCCCTGCCAAAATTCGAAGTAATTAATTTGTATTATATATCCTCCCCAATCTTTGGGTTTTGCAACATCGTGGCGTCCGCCAATCATCAGTTGTTTGGCTTTTTCTTGGAGGTCTTTTTTGTTTTCTATTTCTTGACTTTGGGGCGAAACGGCTGCACTCACCTGGCTTTCAAAAGGGCGTGAATTGAAATATTGTATAGATTCTGCTTCTGATATTTTCTGAACCTTGCCTTCTAATCGGACTTGTCTTTGCAAATCGAGCCAATTAAAAACTACGGCTACATAAGCATTATCACTAAGTTCTTTTCCTTTGCGGCTGGCATAGTTTGTATAAAATACCAAGCCCTGGTGGTCGAAACCTTTCATCAATACAACTCTGGCAGATGGCTTACCCTCGCTGGTAGAAGTGGCTAGTATAAATGCATTGGGTTCGTTCACTTCTGCTTTTATAGCTTGCTCAAACCACAACTCAAATTGGGTAAACGGGTTTGCATTAACATCATCGCGGTTTAATGAGTCCATGGCATAATTGGCCCGCATCTGTTGTAGTATATCTTTTTCCATTAGGGTACAAAAATAAAGCCGCACATCCAAAGGATGCACGGCTTATTATTATAATATTTATGGCTATTATTCAGTTGGGGTTGCTGGGCTTTCTGGTACAGCATCTTCAACTTTAGCTTCAACAACAGCTACAGGAGCAGGAGCTTTCACTTCTTCTGGTTTTCCTGTTTTTACATTGCGAAGGGTGCGAAGCTGATCGGAAAGGGCACTGATTTTCTTTTGGGCATCTTTTATCTTGTCCTCAATCTGTTTAGTAAATGTGCCAGAATTTTTGCTGCTTGCAAAAAAGCCCATATTGTTTTGCCAAGTATCTATATCATGTTTCATGAGTTTAATTCGCTCACTCAAACGCTTTTCTTCGCTATATAACATATCCTTGCCATCGCTTTGTTTGGCTATTACTTCGTAATGGCTGCGGTGGCGTGTAACGTTATTGCTTTGGAAATCTTTCCGTATGCGTTGGTATATAGAATCTAATACAGCTTTGAAACGCTTTTGTATATCATCTTTTTGTTTAATAGGCACAAAACCATAGTTGCCCCATTCGTCTTGAAGGTTTTTTACCCGCTCAATCATGTCTTCTGAACTTTCAGCTTTTGCAAGCTCTTCAAGTTGGGTAATGATTTGATTTTTGGCTTCTAGATTTTTTGTTTCATCTTGAATTTTGGAAGCAAAAAATTCTTTCTTTCTTTCAAAAAACACATCACATGCGGTACGGAAACGGATCCATACTTTTTCGCTATGTTTCTCGTGCACGGGGCCTGTTTTTTTCCACTCATCTTGAAAAGCTAAAAGACTCTTAGTGGCATTGCCCCAGTCTTCGCTGTTCTGCAGTTCTTCAGCTTTAGTGCAAAGCTCATTTTTGATTCTGAGATTTTCAGTTCTGGCTTTTTCTATATTTTTGAAGAAGGTATTTTTATTATCATAAAACTTGTTGATAGCAGCTTTAAAACGATCCCAAATTTCATCACTTAACTTATTGGAAACGGGTCCTACTGCTTTCCATTCTTCAAATAATTTATTGGCGTCATCAATTTTTGCAACCCATTCTTTTACGGTATTAGCTTCATACAATGCAAGCTCATCTGCTTTTTCGCAAAGTGCAATTTTTGCATCTAAGTTTGTCTGACGCTCACCTTCAAATTCTTTATATTTATTGGTGATGATTTCATATACTTTATCAGCCGCTTCTTTAAAACGCTCCCACATCATATCTTTTGCTTCCATGGGCACCGGACCAGTATTTTTCCAATCTTCCCAATATTTCTTTTGCATCACGATAGTTTTACGCAAAGAAGTTTCTTCAAGCAAGGCGTCCATCTTTTTGCAAAGTTCTATTTTTACCTCAAGGTTTTTCCTGCGGTCAAGTTCCTTAAGTTCATTGTTAATTCCAAGGTTATCATAAAACTTATCGAGGAAATAAGTATATTTATTCCAAAGCTCTTCGCGGGCTTCGTTAGGTATAGCACGTATGGCTTTCCATTGGTTTTGTAAATCTTTTATTTGTTGCAAACTGCCACTAGAGTCTTCCTGCTCAGCTATCTCTTTTATTTGATTTAAGATAGCACGCTTTGCATCTAGGTTTTTCACCTTCTCTTGCTCTAACTGCTTGCGATAAGCGTCTCTGCGATTCGCAAATTCTTTGTAGGCACTATTATAGTCTTCTTTGGTAGTATCCGCATATTCAAAATCTTCGCGAACACCGCCGTTCTCAATAAACACTTGCAATGCGGCTTGAAAGTCGGCATTCCAAAGTACTTCTATAATAGGACGTAATTTTCTGAAAGTTTGCGAAGCTTCGTTTAACTCGGGCATTTTGGCCGCTTCCCAAGCCATTGCAACTAGTTCTTCTTTGCTATGCTTTTTTAAGCTAGCTGCCTCTGCTTCCGAAACATACTCCACAGCTTGCTCATCGGTATGCTCTTCGTCATGTGCCTCAAATATATTAACAGCAGGCTCTGCAGGTATCGCCGTTTCTTCGGTCGATTCTACAGCAGGCAATTCAGTAGCCATAGTCTCAATATGGGTTTCTTCTTTTATTTCGGCAGCTGGCAACTCAGCAATTGTTTCGGGAGTTTCAATTGCTTCAACTGTCTCACTCTCATCGATGGGGCCGGTGTCATCAGTTTTTTCTTCGGCAACTATTTCCTTTTGGATATCTTCTACTTCTTCTTCTGCCACCACTTCATTAGTGTCAGATGCGTCTTGGTCTGTAGCATCAGCATTTGGTAGTTCCGTAGTTTCCAGTACAGCATCTGCAAGGGGTTCCGTTGTTACTTGTGTTTCAACAGGTTCTTGGTTTTCGATGGTTTCTGGTGTTTCGGTGTGAGAGTCTTGAGGTAGATTTTCTTGCTCGTTCATTACTTTTTTGGTTCTTGGTTCAACTGGTAAAGTACCTTTTTCAGTTGGAAGGGTTGCATCTTCTTGCATTTTTTTGAATGTTTATTTTTAAGGTTTTGATAATCTTTCGATTAGAAATTAGGTAACATGCTTTATTTTTTATGAGATGCCGCTATTAAATTGGGTTTAACTTTGCACTCAATAAAAAAATGGGTGCGAAAATAGTTGAATGTCCGCGAGATGCCATGCAAGGGCTGAAAGAATTTATTCCAACAGATGTAAAAATCAGGTATTTAAATTCTTTGCTCACTTGTGGCTTCGATACTTTAGACTTTGGAAGTTTTGTTTCTCCCAAGGCCATTCCTCAATTGGCCGATACTGCCGAAGTACTGAACGGGCTGCAAATGACTGATACCAAACTACTAGCTATTATAGCAAATTTACGTGGGGCAGAAACGGCAGTATTATATAATGAAATAACCTACCTGGGTTTTCCTTTTTCTATTTCAGAAACTTTCCAACACCGTAATACCAATGCCACACAGGCCGCTGCTTTTGAAATGGTGAAATCAATTCAAGAACTTTGTGTAAAGCACCATAAAACATTGGTTGTATATCTTTCTATGGGTTTTGGAAATCCTTATGGCGATATATGGAATGTAGATATTGTAGCTGATTGGGCAAATAAAATGCAAGCTCTCGGTATTAAAATTATATCATTGGCAGATACAGTGGGAGCAGCCCAACCTGCAGATATATTATATCTATTTAAGAACTTAATTCCATTATATCCAGCCGTCGAATTTGGAGCACATTTTCACACTACCCCAAGCAACTGGAATGAAAAGGTTGATGCTGCTTGGCAAAGTGGTTGCCGCAGATTTGACGGGGCATTGAAAGGTTATGGTGGCTGCCCAATGGCTACTGATGAATTGACCGGAAATTTGGCAACTGAGAATTTATTATATTATATACAAAATGGTAAAATGGAGACGCATATCGATAGGGAAAAATTTAGTGAAAGTATGATAATGGCAGATGAAATTTTTAGTCGGTATCATTAAATATATATTATACTTTTAATGAAACAAATAGGTTACTTTCTCTTCAGAGCAACAGCTAGGGTGGTGGGCTTAATGCCTTTGTGGGCTTGGCGAGTACTGATGTTTGTATTATATGTTTTTATATATTATATATTTGGATATCGCAGAAAAGTAACAAGAGATAATTTAGAAAAATCTTTTCCCGATTTTAGCCAAGAAAAAATTAATGCCATCCAGAAAAGATATTATAAACATTTGGCTAGATTGGTGATAGAAATATTTGCCAGCAAACACTTAAGCCGAAAATTTTTCGAGAAACAAATACCCGTTCACCATGCAAATTTAATTACCGACTATACCAGCCAAGGCCGCAAAGTAATAATGATGAGCGGACACTTTGGTAACTGGGAGTGGGCTGGAATTAGGTTGGGATTATTAGATGATTCACCCTTGCATATAGTATATAAACCAGTCACCGATCCTTTTTTCGAAAAGTATATGAAGCAAATGCGTATGCACTTGGGTAATGAAACATTGAGTTTATATATGATGCCCCGTCATCTGCTCACACTTAAAGGCCCATGCATTACCTGTGTTCTTGCCGATCAAACACCTGCAAGCACCGAAAATCTTTGGTTAAGTTTTTTAGGACGTGATACTTTATTTTTTAGTGCCATAGAAAAACTTGCACGCAGAATTGATGCGGTGATAGTTTTTGGAAATATGCTGCCGGGCGATGATGGACGCTATAATATATCAGTGGAGCTAATTGCAGATAATATGTCACAAATTCCCGAAGGACAATTAATGCCTATGTATGTAAAATTATTGGAAAGAAACATATATCAAAATCCCTATAACTGGCTATGGAGCCACAGGAGGTGGAAACACATAAAACATTGAATGATTTAGTGAGGTATGATTGAATGATTTATTTTAAGGAATGATTTTTGAATTGAGAAAATTAAATTTGTATTATATGAAAAAAGTTAAACATTTTATTTTACTTTTTAGTTTGTTATATATTGGTGCTGTTAATGCACAGGAAAATATCGAAAAGTTTAATTTTGATTTAGGTTTTGGAACAAATCAGTATATGCCAAAAATGGCGGATAGTTTAAATAAGACGTATACAGATATTACAACTTTTAATAGAAATATTTTATTGAGAGCAAGTGTAAATTTAAATTATAAATTTAGTCTGCAATTGGGTGGAAATTTTGTAAGTAGTCAAAACACTTCTATATCAAAATCTACTGGGTTTTTTTATGTTGAAAATTTGAAAGTAAATATATTTACAGTGAAAATTTGTAATTATCTAGTGGATTCTACCCAAGAAGGATTTAGCGTTTATTGGAATTTGGGAGTTTTGTATTTAAATTCTAATTATGCTTTTAGAAAAACAATGCCTGCCTCTAAAGATATTATAATAAATAAAGATAATTTTTTGCCAAATGTTGGGTATGAAGGAGCAATTGGTATCAGGATAAAATCGCCATATTCATTTGGGATGTTTGTTGAAGCAGGGTTCAATAAATTGGATGATAAAATGCGGGCAGTAATTCAAGGAGGTATATCCTTTTATCTATATTGAGAGCAATTAAAAATTAGCTAATCAAAAATATATAAAATAATCGAGGAAAGAAAATCTATATTAGTTCTCCACTATAGGAGTTGTATCCTCGATAGCAGGTGTTTCTTTTGCATCTGTACTCTCTTCTTCCACCACTTGCTCTTCCTCAACTAGTGCTTCTTCTACTAAAGGATTTTCCATAGTTGAAGGTATTTCATCAATGGAAGGAACTTCTTTTACCGCATTTTCAGCAGCGGCAGCATTTGCTTGCATCACAGAATTTGCGGATATAGACATCACAAATTTATTGTTCAATACAAATTTAAAATTGCCCACTTTTAATAAGTCTTTGGCAGTATCGTTTTCATTTAAAGCACGTGCAAAATCAAGTGCAATAGCCGAAGTTTTTTTGTTTTTTTGCGACCGGCCCTCATTCATTTCCAAGTCAAACGGAAATTTGCTATTCTTTTTATCACTTGCTCTTTCAAAATCTATTTTATCCATTTCTATGGTTTGTACCTCACCATTTCTGATAGCTGATTTTACCTTCAGCGTAATCAGTGGTAAAAACTTATTCCATACAGATTGATATACATTGATATTGCTCATAAATTTGGTTTTGCTTTTTAGCTAATGATAGATTTTATTGCACAAAAATAGTAGATTTTGTGCTTATTTATGTAAAAAATAAATTATTTACCTAGTAGTAAGCGTTTTACTTTATAATAAGTCCATAAAAACTATCATATAGATGCTATATAATCGCGACAGAAAATCTGCAATTGCGGAAAAAATACTTCATAATCTTTTTCATATAATATATAGTCTCGTTCCAAATCGCTTGCAGCAGTATCCATATTGGATGCAAAGATGGTGCGGCGTGACATTGCTTTCAATATAAAATCCATTCCTTCAAGGGTGCGATAAGCTTTTAACCAGTTATCCTTTTGCATATATACCAACATATTTTTGGTTTTGGAAGGAAGAATGGCCTCGTTCGATTTTAAAATTTTGAATATATAGTCTACAAAAAAATCGAGTGGGGTGGGGGAGAATTCCTCAAATTTAATCGCTAAAAAATGATCCATAAAAACATCAGCAACTACTGGGCTATACTTGCCCTGGGTGGGTCGCAAGCGTTCTTTGGTTTGCAGCACAATGGGGTGGCTATCGGTATAAGCATCTATCGCCCTGTGCAGGTGTATGCCTTTCATTATTTCTTTGCTCACTTCATTTATCTGCCTGCCTTTTATATGGTCTGCAATAAAATTACCGATAATCAGAGGTTCCTCATCCCCGCTTAAATACAGGTGGGCTAAATAGTTCATAAAATAATGTTCATTACTAAAGAACATTTATTTCACGATTCTGTTTTAATTTGCAACACGAAAAAATTACCGATGAACTTTACTGATACCGACGCTCATAAACGCAATACACTTTTTCTTATACTGGGCTCATTTTTTATTACCAATGCCCTGGTGGCCGAATTTATTGGAGCAAAAATATTTTCACTAGAAGGCACCTTGGGCATTAACCCTTTCGACATTAGTTTACTGGGCAGTGAGCACATGTCGTTTAACCTAACAGCGGGTGTGCTTCTGTGGCCCGTAGTTTTTGTAATGACAGATATTATCAATGAATATTTTGGAAGCAAGGCCGTACGATTCTATAGCTATTTGGCAATTTGTTTAATATTATATAGTTTTATTATGGTATTTGGTGCCATGCATTTGGAGCCTTCTGGTTTTTGGATTATAAAAGAAACCAAGGCGGGACCTGTAAATATGGATATTGCCTACAACAGTGTTTTTGGACAAGGGCTTTGGATAATTGCAGGTAGTATGGTAGCATTTCTTATCGGACAATTATTGGATGTGTCTATTTTTCATAGAATAAAACGTGCCACCGGCGAAAAGCATATATGGCTTAGAAGCACTGGTTCTACCTTGGTTTCGCAACTCGTTGATAGTTTTATAGTATTATATATTGCTTTCTATATAGGCAGCGATTGGCCTTTGGAACGCGTACTTGCTATAGCAGCTATGAATTATATATATAAATTTTTAATAGCCTTGCTCATGACCCCTGTTATATACTTGGTGCATGGTGTTATCGACCGATGGTTAGGCAAAGAGTTGTCGCATAAAATGATGCAAATAGCACATGGGAAATAATGTTTCACTATTATCATTTATAACTTTAAAAGCTTCCAACTTTATACCCATCCTTAAAAATAACCAACTAAATAACTAAAATATGCTTCACAAAAAACTTTTACCTATTATTATAAGCTTTCTCTTTTTTTTCTCTTGTGCCGATTGCAATCAAGGGAAACTCAAGAATGATTTAACCAAATTAAAATTGCTGGGTAATATTAAAAATTTAACCTTGGTAAAATATTCATATATAAACAATGCTGAAGAGTATGTAGTAGGTGGTATGATAGCAAAACGTGTATTTCAATATAATGAGAAAGGGATAGAACGAGATGTAGAAACATATAATAAAGATGGATATTTAATCAATAAATTCCAAACGAAAAGTGATGATAACGGTCACAAAATAGATAGCAGAGACCTTAACCCCGATGGCAGCCTTGCAAAAAAAATTACATATAAGTATGATAATAGTGGAAATGTAACAGAGCTGGATTTGTTTGCTTCCAATGATAGTTTAATACATAAAGCCATAAAAAAGTATGATAGTAAATGTAATGAGATAGAATACAGCGAATACCAAGCAGACGATAAATTGACGAAAAAAGCCACCTATAAATATGATGATAAAGGCAATGAGGTAGAACTGAACTATTATAATGCTGAAGGAAATATAATAAATAGTTATTCCAGAAAATATGATGACAAAAACAATATGATAGAACTGCTCATGTACAACGACAGTAGGGCTTTGGTAGCCAAATCGATATATACATACGACGATAAAGGTAATGTGGTTGAAGCCAAAAGATACCAATCAGATGGAAAATTGAGTAATCAGTCCTTTTTCAAATATGAGTATGATAAAAATAACAATTGGATACAATTGATTGAATACAATACAGAGAAAAAACCAGTGAGGCTTGAAAAACGAATGATAGAATATTATCCTTAAGATAATCTTGCCACATGTCTTTAAGCTTTTGTAATCTATGTGTTTACCTTTATAATTGCCTAACTAAATGATAAAACCATGAAAAAACTATCTTTCCTCCTTCTCCTATTCTCCTTAAGCTCTTTTATATATGGGCAAAATTACGATACACTTATTGCCAAAGGAGATGCGTTTTACAATAAAGAAGAATACACAGAAGCTATCAATTATTTTTCCAAAGCAATTAAGGTTGACCCCAAATTGGCAGCGGGTTACGAATACAGAGCAGATGCATATAAAGAAATGAAAAAATATGAGGAGGCAATTAAAGATTATACCGAGGCCATGGCTATAGAGACGCATACTTGGTATTATAGAAAAAGAGGCTTTTGTTATTTGAAAACGGAAAAGTTAGACCTTGCAGAAAAAGATTTTAACAAGGGAATAGAACTTTCCATTTACGATAATGCTCTTTGGATTATTAGAGGTGATTTATATATGCTTCAAAATAAGAAAGACTTGGCATGTTCCGATTATCATGAAGCTTATAAACTTAATAAATCAGGAAAAGATAAAGCCAAAGAAATAGGCTGCGATTGGGTGAAATCACTAGCAAGTAAGCCTTGTCCAACTAAGCCATACAGTGTAAGCAAAACAGAAGTAGATCCATTTACCGGAGCAATTGTTATATCGAAAGGAATGTATTATAATAAATTAGAAATAGTTGCCGAAGAGGGCGGTGGTTATGTTACCGGACCATACTTAGGTAAAGAATCGTTTAAACTTAAACTACTTGAACCCAGAAATTTTTGTGCCGATGAAGATGGAAATGTATTTACCGGAATAGGCTTTAGTATGTACGATGATAAAGATTCATTATTAGGCGAAGCGGCTGATTTGTATAAAGATACTAAAGAAGGTATGCCGTTGGAATATTTAAAATCTTTATCCATGACTTTGGGATTTACGGACACCAATTCAGTTAAAATCAATAAAAAATATCTTTTAAAAATTCGTTTTTTCGATAAGCGTGGCACAGCCGAAGCAAGTATGGTATTTCCTTTTACCATGGCCGAGCATACTGAAATAAATCACAGTATTTCTAGCTCTCAATCATCATTAGGCACAGGTATTATTGGTGGCTATATTGGTGCCGAAATTAAAAAACTAACTATTATACAAACCAAAACAAAAGAAGTCACCAATCATTTTAAAATGGCAGCCAATACCGATTATAAAATAAAATTCGACGAATTAAAAAACTTAGGAACCCATATAAATTATACACTTAGGGTAGTAGATGCCGAAGGGAAAATAGTGCGAGAAGAAAATGCAAAAACCATAGCTGCAAATGCCAGTACTTCTGTAAATTTCTCTACTACAGGGTTGCCTCTTTCTCCCGCTGGTTATACTGTTTGGGTGAAATTAATAGATGGAAGTAATAATAGTATTGGGGTAAGTATTCCTGTGTTTTTTAAATGAGTTAAAATAGCGATAAAAAAACAAGGTATTATTTTAAAAGTTGGCAAGTAATTTATAAAAGTAGAACCAGTACTTTTTCTACTGAACAATAATTTTCTCTATACTCATTTTATTTCCAGTATATAGTTTTAAAAAATAGATACCCTTGCTCTCTGCTGATAAATCAAGAGTTATAGGGTTTGATTGCTGAACTGCATTATGCGGAATTTTCTCACCCAGCATATTATATATTTCTATATTGCTTACTTTTTCATCACTGTATATTGATAAAATACCTGCGGTAGGATTGGGATAAATGGAAACCTTATATATATCATCTTTTATTTTTTCAATTCCTATATTATTCGTTACTTTTTTATATACCCTCACTGTACCATTATAACTATCAGTTACAAAAAATTTAGAACCATCGGAAGTGCTAACAACATTGGTTGCCCCAGCAGTAAATGTTTGTATCACAGAATTGTCGGCAAGTGATATTACCAATTTTTCGAAAGCCCCAATTACAAAAGCATATTTATCATCAGATGTGATAGCGATGTTTTGGAAACTGGTATTAAAAGATAAATAGGCAATAGTTTTGGTAGCTTTGTTAGTTGCTAGTGAAACACGCTTAACAGAGTCGCCATCGAAAATGAGTGCTTCATTGGTTTTATGAAATACTGCTAGCCCGTATGAATTACTTAACCCACTAATAGTTTGATAAGTTGAAGATGCAAGATCGAAATTAACTGGTGCTGCATTAAATGCTGAAATTATTGCATTGCCACCTTTAATTGCAATACCATATAGCTGTCCCGAAGAACTGATGAGCGTAAACGACAAGGATGAACTTGGCGATGCAGCATTGGTCGACCTTAATCCTTGTTGTGTGCAGCCTGAACTTAAGTCGGGATAATATGCTGTGCTGCCACTTATAGCAACTCCATATAAGGTGGTGCCTACACAAGGTGCTGCAAAATTACTTCCCAAAGAATTATTTGTTAAATCTATAGCAAATGTTTGGTGCATAGAATTTACAACAGCGGTTTTTCCATCCGCACTTATATCTACACCATTTGGATATCCATCTGCTGTAAAGTTTATAGTTGACATTGAATAATCTGTTGTTGAAATAATTTTTACTTTTCCCGATGCAGATTTATTGGTAATTACAATTTTT
>JANYDJ010000208.1 GCA_025363675.1 Flavobacteriaceae bacterium
AAAGAAACCGAAATTTGTGGGACTCCTCACAGGGGCAGTTGCCGGACTTGCTACTATAACTCCCGCAGCAGGATTTGTATCATTACCGGCAGCTGTATTTATAGGAATTGCATCGGGAGGCGTTTGTTATTTAGCAGTACATCTTAAAAATAAAATGGGCTGGGACGATGCCCTCGACGTGTGGGGTGTACACGGAATTGGCGGATGCTTGGGTACTATATTATTGGGGGTATTTGCCAGTAAAGCTATGAACCCCGCCGGTGCCGATGGACTAATAAATGGCAACTCGCATTTCTTTTTAGTACAATGCGGTGCCGTAGTAGCAGCCTGTGTATATGGATTTGTATTTACGTATGCCATGCTATGGGCCATCAATAAAATAACACCTGTAAAAGTATCTGCCGAAGAAGAAGACAAAGGATTAGATCATTCATTACATGGAGAGGTTGCTTATGATGAAGCAGTGTTATAGGAATTAAAGTATTATATATATTTAAAAAAATCCGGTCACTTAGTGGGCGGATTTTTTTGCTTTATACCATTGAATTACTAGTCATCCAAATAATGTCCGTGACATTTGTATACAATAATTTTACCATCATCCACTCTATATATAAGTCTATGCTCGTCATTGATTCTCCGAGACCAAAAACCTGAGTAGTTGCCTTTAAGACCCTCCGGCTTCCCCAATCCTACAAATGGAGTTTTTTGAATATCTTCTAGTAAATCAAAAACTTTAAATACGAGTTTCTGATTCCCACTTTTGAAATCATTCAATTCTTTAAGAGCCGTTTGGGTAAACTGAATAACCCTCATTTAGTTGATTTAACATATTTTGTAAATTCTTCCATGGTGAACGAAATAACCTCACCCCGTTCAAATTCTCCTACTGAATCTTCCAATGTTTCGAAATACTTTTTATTATCCGTATCTGAAATTTTTATAGTAATTACAGGATGCTTCAATCCTTCCACAAAGCTTTTCAGTTTTTCAAGCAAAGCAGTGTTCAATTCATTTTTTTCTACCTTAATTACAGTTTCCATATCAAAAATTTTACTTCAAAAATAAGCATAATAAATCAATTAATAAACAAATTCAAATCAGCAAATGCAACCTTTTTAACCTCCTACGTCTATATTCGAATTTTGAAAAATAGATGAACAACGAACGCGAAATAGTGGAAGCATGCATACGTGGCGAAAGCTACGCCCAGCACCAGTTGTTCAAAAAATTTAACCAGCGGATGTTGGCCGTTTGTTTGGTATACGCAAAGGACTTGGATGAAGCCAAAGATATTATGATGGATGGTTTTGTTAAAGTCCTTTTGGGTATTAAAGATTTTAAATTCAATAGCGGTATAGAAACTTGGATGAACAGGATAATGACCAATACCGCAATTGATTATTTGAGAAAAAAATCGAAATTCGATAAGGAATATAATATAGCAGAAATTGAAGATGTAATGGATGATGAAAATGATTCATTGGAAGAAAATTTTATATCAGCCGATGAAATACTATTATATATACAAAAATTACCCGAAGGCTACCGACTTATTTTTTGCATGTATGCACTTGAAGAAATACCTCATAAAGAAATTGCTGCACGATTAAATATATCAGAAAGTACCAGCAAAAGCCAATACTCCCGAGCAAAAAAAATACTGCGTGAGTGGATAACAGAACGAAAAACTATTATAAGTAATTAATCCTTCGACTACGCTCAGGATGACAATAAATGAAAAACATATACTACAATGAACTCATTTGAAAAAAACATTAAAAACAAATTAAGGTCGGCCACCCCGCCCCTGCCTGCTAGCGATGCAGACTGGGCGAAGGTAAACGATGCTTATAAAAAGGCTACGCAGCCCGAAAAACACAGAAGAGGTTTCTTCTGGTTTTTCATTGGCTTTTCAGCTATGGCAATTTCTGCAACTGCAATTTATTTGTTGTCCGATAAAAGTGAATCTACGCTTTTGGTAAATGCACCTATCCAAAAAGAAACTAAAAAAGTTAATCCTCCATCAGCACAATTAAAATCAAATAATGAAAAAATAGAAACGAATGAAAATATATATATAAATGAAAATAGGAATGCGTTTAACAACAAGAAACAAAATTATATTTCACCCATTAAACGGGAAACAAAAAAAGAAATTGTAAAGAAAGATATAGAAATATTAAATAGCGAAGAATCTTCAATTAATTCCCCAAAAGAAATCGCTATAACAACAGACAAAAAAACGCTTCCCACAGATGCGGGGCATATAACAAGTCCCCTTTCGGGGAATTTAGGGGGTCCCAAAAACCCAGATTCAACAATAAACCATAAAAAACCAACAGTAAAAATAAATCCCAAAAAGCCTAAACCAAATAAATTCTCACTCTCATTTGAAACAGGAATTACTGCAAAGAATACCAACTTTACCAGTACAGATACCGCAGTAAAAATTTCTTCGGAAAATATGAGGCAATCGTATATGAATCTCAAATTAAATTATGAGTTGCATAATGTTGGATTTAGTAGTGGCTTAGGTTATCTGCATAACACACTACAGGCTACTTACTCGCAGCATGTATTGGTGAGCGATTCGTTTCCTGTATATAATACACAAGGGCAGATAATAGGTTACGGGCATAACCTACCGAAGGATAGCAATATAACAAAAACCACAACACAAAATTTACATTATATACAAATCCCCATAGCTGTTAGTTATAGAAAATCATTTAAAAATAAAATAGAAGCTTTTGGTAGTTTAAACTGTAACCTTAATTTCAATATGGGCTATAATAACTTGGTAGGAGTTGTGGAGCCTATAAAAACCAATCTGCCTGCATCACTTACTAGTGCTAGACCTTTATATATAAATTGGCAAGCCCATATAGGCATGGCTTACACGCTTAGTAAAAAAATTAAAATAGAAGCAGGGCCTTATATATATGTATCACAAAATACGATATATAAAAATGCAAACGATAAATTTAAAGGAGCCGGATTTCAATTCTCTCTCAGATATAAATTATAATTAAAACTATGATATACATTAAGCACAAATACACCATTATGAAAAAAATACTATTACTCACCTTTTGCCTAGTTTCATTAGCGGGCACTGCACAAATTACAGGTTGGAAGAATGCGTTTCCGGGGTATCCGGCGTTGCCGAAATCAAGTTGCCAGGGGGTTAATGCAACTCTTGATTTGTGTTATTCTGATTCAGATGTACTGCTTTATGGCTATAATACTGATTGGGATTCGGTACAAATATGTTATTATGATGACAAGGAACTTAAATTATTAAAGAAAATATACTGGACTAATATAGGCATTCTTGCACATTCTGTTTTTTACTATAAAAATGAAATTTATTTAATATTGGGAGGCAATTTGTTAAAATATGTAAACAATGATTGGGTGTATACGGGCATCGGGATAAGTTATACCCCAGGAGGATTATCACATGGTAGCATTTTTGTTAAAAAGTATAGAGATGAAATGTGTTTTTTTGGAAATTTTGATACTATTGGCGGGAAGCCCATATATAATGCTGCGAGATGGGACGGTACAAATTTTAAAGCTATAAATCCTTCATTGTCTATAGGTAACACTATTTCTTCAGTGATAGTTAAAAATGATTCGATGTATATGCTAGATAGTGGTCTGAATGTGCAAATATTAAATGGCAATACACTTACCATCGTATCAAATACAAATAGTATATTATTTGATTATATGTTTGAGACCAAAGATCAAATCCTATTAGGATATACACCTGACAATCTAATTTATATTGTAACGCCCAATGGTTTTGTTGCAGATTCAAATTACAACGCCATCCCATCAGGTTTCTCTACTTATTATAACTATAGTGTATTATTCAACAATATCCCAATATCATCTTACCCTTATAATATATCATCGTATTACAATTTTTTTACCTTACTTGATGGCGATACATTTAGGCATATACTTTCTTTAGAATCTATTATTCCAAACGATAACCATATATACGGTTACGATATCCCCATAATGACAGTCTATCATAACAGGTTGTATGTAATGACATGGATTGACACCGTAAATATTTTGGGCGATACTTTGCGATATATTGCCTGCATAGACGGTATCAATAAAATATCGGGAACAGTATATAATGATGAAAACAAAAATTGCATTTTAGATAACGGCGAAAAACCTGTCAAAAACAGATTAATTGAAATCACTCCTGGGTCAAGTATTGTATCTACAGACACTAACGGAAATTATGTTTCATTCTTACCTATTGGTAAATATACAGTATCTGTTGACACATTAAAATATTGGCGAACTACACCATGTATTGGTTTTTCTAAGACTATATCCCTTACTGATACGTTGCAATCAACAAGTATTAACAATATAGATTTCGCAGTTGTAAAAACTCAAGGTATTACTGATTTATCAATTGACATAGTAGGAAATACAGGCTGGAGAGCGAGGAGGGGCTTCACAGAAAAATATTCTCTTAAAATAAACAATGAAGGGAGCACGAAACAAAAACCAGATCTTAAACTTGTAATTCCAAATAATTTATCAGCAACATATTTCAATATCAATCCGTCGTCTAATACGGGGAATATATATACATGGAGTTTTGATAGTATTGCCCACGATTCTTTTGTTCAAATAAACTTTGCGATTAAAATAGATACTGCGTTTGTTCGTATTGGTGATACTATTAACTTTTATGCTTCTGTAAATCCGATATTGTCAGACACAGTAACAATTGATAATTATGATACACTCACCCAAAAAGTAGTAGCAAGCTTCGACCCCAACAGCAAACTGGTATGGCCCACAGGAAGTGATTCAATCAATATTATAGAACCAGGAACCAAAGAAGTAGAATACCTCATCAATTTTGAAAACCTGGGAAATGATACAGCTTATAATATATATATTCTGGATACTATTAGCACTAGTTTTGATGTACATCATATAAAGCTAACAGGTAGCAGTCATTCCTATATTCCTTCGGTGTTGCCTTGTAATCCTTTCCACGGCAGGTGTATATTGAAATGGAGTTTTAATAATATAAACTTACCTCCAAAAAACAATTCAAAAGACTATACTTTGAATCGTGGACATGTGGGATACAAAATTTCTTTGGTGGATAAACTTCCACTTAAAACACAAATCAATAATACAGCTTATATATACTTTGATTATAATAGTGCAGTGATAACGAATACTTCTATACTGGTAATAGATACTTTTGCAAAAACTATTGACACTAGTGGCCACACTGATACTACCAAAATAGGAATCTATAATAACTATACATTGGAAGAAAATTTATTAAAGATTTATCCCAACCCCACTAATGATATACTGAATATCAAAAATGCTTCCTTTGAAAATAAATATATAACTGTGTGTGATATGATGGGAAAAGTTATATATAAAGTTTATATTACAGCTAACGAAACAAAGCAAGTAGATATGAAGAACTATTCAGAGGGATTGTACTTAATTTGGGTGGATGGGAAAAATAAACCAGTGAAGGTGGTGAAGCATTAGAATTTTAATTTTAAAAGCAGAATGGATTTTGTTTACATTTGCCTTTCCTATTTTCAATTCAATGAAAAAATATCTTTTTGCTGCGGTACTATCTTCTATTGTTTTATTTTCTTTTAAAGAATTTAAAATCTCTGTAGCACCATCCGCCCACACCGAGAAGGAGCATGAAAACCCTGCTGAGCCCAATGAATGGTTCTTTACACAAAGAAGTTCGCCCGGGCAAAACTTTGATTATATAGCTTTTGAAAAAGCAATGAATCAAGTTCAGGCTAGTATTTACCAAAGGGGCGGTGCTCCCACAGGCAGTTCAGAACCTTGGCTTTTAGAGGGGCCGACAAATATTGGGGGAAGAATTACCTGTATTGCAATCCATCCAATTGATCATAATATTATATATGTGGGTTGTCCCAATGGCGGAATGTATAGAACAATTGATGGTGGAAAGAACTGGAAACAACTTTTTGATTTAGAGAGCAATTTATCTATCGCATCTATTACTATTGATAAAAACAATCCAAGCAATGTTTGGGCTGGTACAGGCGATCCTGATATAAGAAGATACCCAATGCCTGGTGATGGATTATATAAATCAACCAATGGTGGAAATACTTGGAAATATATGGGTTTGAAAGATGGAAGGATTATTACAAAAATAGAACTAGACCCGACCGATTCAAATATTATATATGCCTCAGCAATGGGGCTTCCGACGCAACGAAGTAAAGATAGAGGATTATATAAATCGACAGATGGAGGTAGCACGTGGAACCAAATTTTATTCCTGAAAAATGATGCTGGCGTAAACGATTTTATATTGGACAAATTAGATAACAAACATTTGATAGCAGCTGGATGGAACCGCATCTTTAGCAATCAAGAAAACATAAATGGAGGGAGCGAATCACGATTATATCAAAGTTTTGATGCAGGTAAAACATGGACTCCTATTATATTCAATAACCAATTTGACTATTATAAGTATTCACGGATTGGCTTATATCAGCACCCAAAATATCCTAAAATTATTCTATCGTTAATGATTGATAATTTTAGTTTTGAAATAAAAGGTTTGCTTAAATCGGGCGATGGAGGAATTACTTTTTATAACATCATTAGCAATAGCGGCTCAGCTCTGTTGAATATTTGCAATGGCTCTGGATGGTATTTTGCAAGAACTATTATGGATCCTATAGATACCAATGAAATTTATGTAGGAGCATTAGATTTATACCGCACCACAGATGGAGGTGCAAGTTGGAACATGTGTGCACCACCTTGGTACACTTACGAAGTACATGCTGATAAACATGCTTATGCCATGCTTGGAAGCGATACTATGTTTATAACAACTGATGGAGGATTATATAAAACTTCTGATAATTGCAATACTTGGAAAGCCGCCGCTGAACTTCCTAATACCCAATTTTACCGCGTTGCTATTGACCCATTCCACCAAGGAATATATAGTGGCGGTGCTCAAGACAATGGTACCTGTGATGGAAGTAGAGCTTCATTAAATAATTGGACAAGACAATACGGGGGCGATGGTTTTCAAACTTTGTTTCATCCCACTGATACAAACATTAGATATTATGAAACCCAATGGGGAAATGTTGATGGAATTGCCAATGGGAATGTCCAGTCGATGAGCAATCGCGTTAATTGGGATATGCCATTACTTATGAGCCGTTTCAATCCCAATATTATATATGCTGCATCAGAACAAGTGCTTCGAAATGAAAATGGATATGGTGGTTTTTTTCATGGTATAAGTAATGATTTAACCGATGGGAATATATATGGTAATCTTTTTCATAATATATCAGCATTATGCGAATCGAACCTTAACAAAGATATATTGTTTGCAGGCACAAGTGATGGAAACCTTTGGCGTAGCTACAATTATGGAAGCCAATGGACGCGGTGCGACACTACTTTGCCCAATCAATATATTACCAGTATTAAAACTTCTTATATAAATTCAGGGAAAATATATATGAGCAATTCGGGATATAAAATGAATGATTATATACCGCACATTCATATAAGTAATGATACCGGAAAAACTTGGAATGATATATCAAGCAACCTTCCTCAAATTGCTATCAATGATATTTGCCCAGACCCTTATAGCGATTCGGTGCTATATATTGCCACCGATGCGGGTATATATATTACGCTTGATTCTGCAAAAAATTGGTATCGCTTGGGAACCAATATGCCTGTGTTTCCTGTATATGATATAGAAATAGATACCACCTTAAAACGACTGATAGCAGGCACCTACGCCAGAGGCATGATGAGTTATCCTTTGGATTCCATTTTCAAATACCAAGTACAACACAATATTGGAATTTCTAGTTTTACAAAAAATGATATATATATATTTCCCAACCCAACAGCAGACGAAATATATTTACAGAATGCAGAAAAGGGGAACTATGTTTTATATAATATCTCTGGAGCTATAGTAAAACAAGGCTATATCAATAATGCATCATTTAAAATTTCTGTAGCAGATTTTTCTTCTGGATTATATTTTCTAGAAGTTTTAAAAAATAATGCCCGCGTTAAAATAGAAAAAATTATATGTAAATAAAACAGTTGGTGCAAAATTTATTAACCCTGCACCAAACTGTTATATAACTTTATCTCTTAATCATTCTTGCTACTGCTTTTCCATCGGGTACTACAATATGCAATAAATATATTCCTGCATCTTCGCTGCTCAAGTTCACCTCGTGCAAACCACTGTTGGCCGAGATATTCAATTTCTCCTGCTTTATTATTTTACCATGTATGTCTGTTATATATAATAAAGTCTGTCCACTTCCTAAGGTAGAAAGGTCTATCATAAATATTCCAGTTGAAGGATTCGGAAATATGTTTATACTCGTATTGATGTTACTGGAATATATTCCCAAACCAATCACTTTATATACTGTTGAAATAGTTTTGCAGCCTTGCGATGAGGTTACTTCAACTGTATAATCTCCATTAGCAGTGGCAGTATATGTTGCAGCGGTGGCACCTGTTATTTTTGCTCCATTCAAATACCACTGGTAGGTATTTCCAGCAGCGGTGTTCACACTTAAAACAGGCTTGGTATAAGAAATTGTAGCTGTAGGTAGCGGATTGAAAGTGAGGGTAACCGCATTTGAACTTTCGGCACAACCGCCCGTGGTAGTAGTGTTTACGGTATATGCTCCTGTTGTTTTTGCATAGTATGAATTACCATTAGCTCCTGAAATTGTATTGCCATTATTCTTCCATAAAGTAGCAGACAAACTGCCGCTTGCACTCACATTTAGTTGTATACTATCGCCCTGGCATACCGTGGTATTTCCGGTAGCTGACAAGGTGGGCGAGGCTAAAGGATTTACTTTAATAGTAATACTATTTGAAGTAGCCGAACAGCCTCCTGATAAAACTACAAATGCATCGTAATCGCCAGAAGCATTAATATATATACTATCACTGGTAGCACCACTAATATTCGTTCCATTTTTTCTCCATTGAATTGAAATAATAGAACCATTGGCTTTTAATGATAGTTTTACACTGTCATTGGTACAAAAAGTGGTGGCCCCACTGGCAGTAATATTTGCTTGCGGTGTTGAAATAACATTTACAGATACAGCAGCAGTGGCACTATCAGCACATCCATTGGTAGAAGTAACATATACATTATAATCGCCCGATGAGGTTACCACTAGCGAGTCGCTAACAGCCCCCGAAATTGCTGCTCCATTTTTTCTCCATTGTATAGCAGAAAGCGATAACGCTGAACTTACTTTAAGCACTACTTGCCCCCCTGCACAAAATGAAGTGCTGCCCGATGCCGCTATTTTTGGAGCGGGCGAAGGTAGGGAAGTAATGGATACGGCAGCAGTTGTATCGCTACAGCCATTCATATATTCGCGAATTGCATAATTGCCCGATGAAGTTATATATATAAAGGTATCTGTTTTGCCTTGTATATCATTCCCATTTAAACTCCATTGATAAGTATTGCCCGCAGTATAGTTTGCTTGCAACATAATACTATCACCCAAACAGAATGAGGTATTGCTGATATTTTTTAAAGAGGGTGTGGGAAGCGATTTTTGGGTAACTTTAACTGTTGACGAAACTGATTTGCAACCACTGGCATTGGTTACTTCTATAGAATAATCGCCTCCTGCGGTAGCTTGGTAACTTGAGTTGGTTGCCCCACTAATAGTGCCACTCGAATTGCTCCATTGGTAGGTGTTACCAGTAGCTGTATATGCCTGCAAAAGCAAGGTATCATTCTTACAAAAACTATAAGCCCCCGAAGGAGAATATATTACTGCTGTGGGCAAAGAATCTACATATATATATATCCCATTGTTCGATGCTTTACATCCATTGGGTGCGGTTACCATTATACTATAAGTGCCCGTTGCAGAAACATATATAAAACTATCGGACGCATTCTGAATAGTTGATTTATTAAACATCCACTCATAAGTATATCCGCCAATACTGGTAGCTGAAAGTTCTACACTATCACCTGAGCATATAATAGTTTTAGCACTATACAATGCGGTGTCTGGGTAACCCAGTTGATTGAGGGTAATAGTGCTTGACGACGAGATACAGCCCGATAATTTATTTTTCACATTCACCACATAATCACCCGATAATAATGCATAGTATATAGAATCGGTTTTACCATTTATAACCGTTGCATTTCTTGTCCACTCATAAGTATATATGGTATCATTGGTAGATGCGGTAAGCATAATAGAATCGCCCGGACAAAAAGTGGTATTTGTATATTTTACCGAAAATGAGGGAATAGAATTAAGTGTTACTGTAATGGTATCTGAAACTGCGGTGCAACCAAACGAGTTGGTAGTTTGTACCCAATAATCGCCAGCCAATGTTGCTTTATATATAGTATCGGTTGCATTACTGATAAAGGTACCATCTTTATACCACAAATAAGAAACCGCAAGCTTACTTGTGGATGCATTCATTACCAAAGTATCACCAATACATAAGTTTTTACTTCCTGTTGCAATGGCTATAGTATTGGCACCCGTGCTTGCACGATATTGTATACCCATGGTATCATTGGTATGGTTCATATCGATAGTAGAACCAAAGTATCCGCTTATCTGATACCAACCACTATCAGTCATGTCGAGCTGATTGCTGAAGGAATATGCGAATGAATCGCTTGGATTTAATGCTCCGGTGCTTATATAAGTAGGTCCGAAATTTAGGGTACTTCCTGTTGGATTTATTACCGTTGCATATAGTGCAATACTGTCTTTTGTAAAATCCATGGTATCACTTCCCAAGTTCGCTATCATATATTTTAAGTCTACTTTTTTTCCGCCAGTGCAGGTATCCGATGC
This sequence comes from Flavobacteriaceae bacterium, assembly GCA_025363675.1. Lineage (GTDB taxonomy): Bacteria > Bacteroidota > Bacteroidia > UKL13-3 > UKL13-3 > CANJUD01. Next base: position 10,953 of record JANYDJ010000208.1, read on the forward strand.
GGGCGATACAAGTCGGGCAAGGCTTAAATCTTTAGGCAGGGCATAATCAACCTCCACCATTAACCGATCGTAGTTTGTTGTTGTCGATAAATCTTTCCAGTTGGTTGAATTGGAAGGCGTGGTAGAATAGAACGTACTATCACGCAAGGGGTTTTCTGTTTGGTATGCCAAGCCTATAGCTCCACTGCCAAATCCGCTTTGCTGACGAACACCCACAAAGAATATTTTCCCAACTGAAGTATTGGGAATATTTACCAGCACATTGGCCCCTGTTTTCACATTGGACGAGGTCATATATAATAAACTTGCAGGAAGCCCTGTGGTAGTATCGGCATCCCATATACCCACTTTGCAGTTAACATTATTGGTAGTAAAACTAAGTTTCACATTTTTAACAGCACCACTTCTGTTTGCCACAAATTTGGTGAGTATATCGCCGGTGGCACCAAACCCATTAAAGCTATATCCCCCATTCGATGATTTGTTCCAGTCAGCATACGAATATTCCAACGCGTTCACATTTTGATACCAGGTATAATTATTATAGGTATTATCATCATTCACTGCAAAATCAAAAGTATCATTGCCCATGCTACTTGGCATATATAGTTTGTCGAAATTAAAAGCATATACATCGCCAGGATTTAGCACTTGGGTAACCAAGAAAGAATCTGAATGCGTATTGGAACCATGCACATTTAGCAATACATAAAAATAAGAAATGGTATCCGATCCGTTATTTACCACTGCAGCTCCCACCACTTGCGAATCAATAAAAGTTAAGGGTACTTTCCCATACGAATAAACTGGTTTAATCGCTACATCACGATTATATGTAGGGAAGAATGTATAAGTTCTTCCCGAATCGGGCAATACATTGTTTCGTGTATTATGTGTGGTAGGCCCGCCCCCGCCCGATGGGTAATTTCCTGATTGTATTACTGCTTGGTCCCATGCGGTGGTAGAAGGTTTGGTAACGGATACAATGTTTTGTGTGGCAGAACTTGCTCCCCTTATTCCCACAGCTACCGTAAACCGATCATCGTTGTTGGTAGATGGCGTGAATGGGCCATACACATAATCAATACGGTTAGAACCTTCATATAATTTTATTTGAAACGACATATTGTCGAACTGCCTTGTGGGCGTGCCATTGATATGCTTGTCTTTAAAATTTTTCCATTGTATAATACAAATACGACTTCCGGCACTGCCATAAGTATATACACTAATTTTAGGAGTGTCGAAACCTAGATCCAAATCAGTATTAAAAACAGCAAGAATACATGAATCGGCCGCATTGGTACTGTTAAATACACCACCTGTGGTGCTCTGCCCTCCATTATAATATATATTAACCGAAGAAGGGGCGAACGAATCAAGTTTTATAAACCCATTGGTATTAATAATAAAACGATTGTATGACTGCCCATTAAATTTAAAGTTAAAACCAATGTCGATAGGGGCTGAGGTTTCATCATCGTACGATGAAAAAGAAACTGCGGTTCCCAAAGTATCAATATTAGACCAAGTGGTATGATGGTTAATCGCATTAGAAGCTTTGTATTCAAGTTGTGCATTGGCAGTTGAAAATAGCAAAATCGCCATCAATAGAACGAGTAGGTTTTTTAGATTATTTTTTTTCATTTTTTTGATTAGGTTTTTTAAAAGTTTTCAATATTAAACCATTTTTTCTAAATACACAACTCGGTAATTTTTAAATGAATATATTTTTTATTCCTTTGCAAAAGGAGTCTAAATCGCTATGAATAGAATTTATAGAAATAGCAATTGTAAATAGTAACTATTCAAAAAAAAAGCTACCCAAAATGGATAGCTTTTATTATATGATATAGTTTTTTATTTTCTATCGCCAAACAAATTAAGCAAGGCCAAAAAGATATTGATAAAGTCGAGATAAATATTCATTGAAGCAAGGATGGACAACTTGGCTGTAGACTCAGTACCAGCCTCTACTTTCATACCCAATTCTTTAATTTTTTGTACATCGTAAGCGGTAAGTCCGGTAAATACAATTACAGAAATAAAACTAATAACTAGGCTCATTCCGTGGCTACCCACAAACATATTTATAACAGAAGCTATAATAATTCCGAACAAGGCCATTATTAATAAAGAACCAAGTTTGGTTAAATCTGTTTTAGTGGTATAACCCAATATGGCCATTGCCCCAAACATACCTGAACTGATTAAAAATATCTGAAAAATACTTCCAAGTTTATATACCAAAAATACAAAACTCAAACTCATCCCCATGGCTACCGAAAACAAAGTGAACAAAACTAACAGTACCGAAAAAGATAATTTTTCGCGGGCCATATTCATAACCAACACCAAGCCAATAGGTGCAAACATTACTATATAACCCAATGCGGTAAGACTTCCATCAGTTCGCAAATACTCCATTAATGAAGCATCAGTACCAAACAGATACGCAATAGCTCCTGAAATACCGAGTGCGAATGCCATCCACGAAAATACATTTGCTACAAATGTTTTTGGAATAGCCTCTGTTTGTTGAATGCTTTTGTTGAATTGAAATTGATTTTCCATTTTTAAATTTATTTATTTTGTTTGTGAAATAAGCGTTACAAATCTGCCGCCAAAGGTAAGCAATATGACAGATTTACAAAAAAAATTTATAAGGATTAAGGAGCAAGGAATAAGGAGCTGACGCCGAATGGTCCTTATTCCTTGCTCCTTATCCCTTATCCCTTACTCCTTGCTCCTTATTCCTTACCCCTTGCTCCTTATCCCTTTCCCTTATATTTGTTGCATGAAAATTAAGTTGTTTTTAATGCTTGTTACCGCGGCTATGGTATATGGCCTTGCAAAGTTCCCCATAAATAAAATTAATTTCTTATCATCGGAAGGAATGGAAGAAGACCAAAGTGCCCGCAATAAATGGATGCTAGAAATGCTGGCCGACCCTGCTACCGGGCGTATCCCCGACGATATACGCAATAAGGAACTTGCATTTGCAGCCACACTTCCCTTTGCAAATACTTCTTATAAAACAGGTGGGAACGATTGGCAAAATATCGGCCCTTGGAATGTGGGCGGCAGAACCCGAGCATTGGCTGTAGATATAAACAATGAAAATATAATACTTGCTGCGGGTGTTAGTGGTGGCATTTGGAAAACTACGGATGCAGGAAAAACATGGACACGCAAAACCAAATCAGACCAATTGCCAAACGTTACTTGCATTTCTCAAAACCCTCAAAAACCAAACACATGGTGGGCTGGTACGGGTGAGTATATAGGCAATAGTGCATCGGGAGGAGGTTCATTTTTTTTGGGAAATGGATTATATAAAAGTATAGATGGTGGCGAAACCTGGCAAACTGTAAGTGCAAGTGCATCCAATACCCCAAACATTTTCGATAAAAATATGGATATGATATTAAATGTGGTTCACAATCCAACCGATACTTCCGACAATGTTTTTGTAGCCACTTATGGTAATATATATAGAACTACAAACGGTGGTAAAACTTTTAGTTTTATTCGTGGTGGAACCGGTACCAATAATGCTACTTCTGAATATACTGATATTGCTATTACTTCAAAAGGTATTATATATGCCGTACTAAGCAGCAATGGTCCGCACAAAGGTATGTGGCGTAGTATAGATAATGGTAAAACTTGGGCGAATATCACACCTCCATCTTTTTATAATCAATATAATAGAATAGCTATTGGAATATCACCATCAGACGAAAACCAAATATATTTTGTGATGAATACCAATAAGGAAGGTAAAAAAACTTTAGACTTTAGAGGCCGTGCTGAGTATAATGGTTTCTGGAAATATACTTATGTGAGTGGCAATGGTACTGGTGCTGGTGGTGTGTGGGAAGACCGCTCGGCCAACTTGCCCGATGTGGGTGGAGCATTTGGAAACTTTAATACACAAGGTGGTTACGATTTATATGTGCGTGTAAAACCCGATGATGCCAATATGGTTTTTATTGGTTGCAATAATTTATGGCGTAGCAGCGATGGTTTTAAAACTATAAACAATACAACAGCAGTTGGTGGTTATGATATAAAATCTACTTTGCCCGATTATAAACTTTATCCCAACCACCACCCCGACCAGCATAACTGGGTTTTCTTAAAATCGAATCCAAAAAAAGCTATATGTAGTAATGATGGTGGAATATTTAGAACGGATGATTGTGCTGCCACAAATTTGGTATGGCAACCACTAAATAATGGATATATAACAACCCAATATTATACCGTAAGTATGGACCATGCACCCAATGGCAAAACTATAATAGGTGGCTTGCAAGATAATGGTACTTGGTGGGGAAATGATGTAACCAACAATATGCTTAACTGGACTATGCCCTTCGGTGGAGATGGTTCGTATTGCTACGTTCCCGATGGGGCTAATGATTTATATGTTTCCAAACAAGAAGGAAAAGTATATCATATACAAGTGGATGCAAATGGAAATGCTACCAAGTATGCACGTATAGATCCGGGCGATGGAAGAAACTATGGTTTTATCAACCCTTTTATATGCGACCCCAATAAACAAAACAGAATGTATGTAGCTGGTGGAAGTAAAGTATGGCGTAACCACGATGTAAATCAGGTAGCACTCAAATCTGTGCTCGACTCAGCTAAGACCATGTTGGGCTGGGAGATTATAGATAGTACTGCCGATAGTGATTTAAGAATTTCGGCCATAACTATATCAAAACAAAGTGCCAATGTATTATTATATGGAACCACCGAAGGCCGATTATATAAAGTATTAAATGCGGATGCGGCAAATCCCGTTTCAACAGAAATAACTAGTGCCAATTTTCCTGCCGATGCCTATATAAGTTGTATACAAATTGACCCGCTCGATACCTCAAGAATATTTGTAGTGTTTAGCAATTATAATATACAAAGTGCTTTTTATAGCAACGATGGCGGACAAACTTTTAATGATATTAGTGGCAACCTTGAACAGTTTGCAAATGGCGGTGGCAATGGCCCCTCGTGCCGTTGGATAACCATGATGCGGCATAAAGGTTTCATTGCCTACTTTATGGCAACCAGCACCGGACTATATGTTACCGATAGCCTAAAAGGAGCAAATACCAAATGGGTATTGCAAGCTTATGATGTAATCAATAATAATATATGTACGATGATAGATGTGCGTGAAAGTGATGGACTTGTAATAGTTGCATCGCACGGCAATGGCTTGTTCGCTTGCAATTTCGACCACGACTGGCAATTAACAGCCATAGAAAATAAAACTACAAGTACTATAAAACTATATCCCAATCCTGCACAAGAATATATAAATATAGAACTACAAAACATACCCAATAAATATATACCCATCGATATATATGATATACAAGGCCGGCGAATATGGACAGGAACCACGCTGCAACAAAACACACAAATCCCTTGTGCCAACTGGCCACCCGGAAGTTATATGATAAAGATTGATATGGCGGAGAAAAGGGAGGTACTGAGGATGGTGAAGGAGTAGTAAAAAAGAAGAGTAATGTGACACCAAAGAAAAACAATTAATAATAAAGCCATGAACAATATAAAATATATAATCGGTATTGCTTTTATTCTTTTATGTACTAGAATATCAGCCCAATCTTTAGTTTGGGAAAAAACTTATAGGAGTATAGATTGGACTGCTGGAGGTATTGATGCAGATGCGATTGCCATGGATGCTATTCAAACTTCTGATGGGGGTTATATTATATCAGGTGTAGGCGATAACCCTGCTGGAGTTTATTTTATAAAAACCAATAATAAAGGTGATACACTTTGGACTAAAAAATATTTTGATGGTAATTTTATTTCATATACTTGTAATAAAATCATCCAAGTATCAGATGGGTATATAGCCATGGCATGGGGCGATTATCTTGGCTGTAATGTTATAAATATAGTTAAAATAGACAATAAGGGTGATACTCTTTGGACCAAGTCACATACATGTTATTATTATGCCAATTCAATGACTGCAACACCTGATGGAGGTTTTATAATATTGGGTTATAAATTAACAGATATTGGGTATAAAACGTTTCTTCTCAAATTGGATTCTATTGGGTATAAGCAATGGGAAAATACTTACGGAAGGCCCATTTTTACTAGAGGCAGTAAAGTTGTGGTTAATCATGATGGCAGTTATATTTTTACAGGATCCAATAGCCTTACCAATAATTTTAAAAATGACGAACGTGGTGTTTATGTTGCCAAAATAAAACCTAATGGAGATAGTATTTGGTGTAAAACTTTAAAGTGCCAAGGCAATACTTATGGCCAGAACTTAATTGAGACTAAGGATGGTGGATATTTGATTACAGGTGGCACTGATAGTATTGATAATAGAGGCGGCTATATAGTAAAAACTGATAGCAATGGTAATACGCTATGGGAACATACCTATGGAAAAACCAAATATGATAACTTTGGGAGTATTATTCAGTGCAATGATGGAGGCTATATAATTATTGGCACTAGCGACATCATCAATAAAATGTCTTCAGAATACTATATTGAAGGGGATATTATGATATCAAAAATAGATAGTTTGGGCAATAAACTATGGAGCAAATATTACGGAGGCAATTTGAGAGACGAAGCTCAAATTCTCAGAAAAACAAATGATGGTGGTTATATAATTTTAGGAAATACTTGGAGCTTTGGAGGTATGCAGCGTATGTATTTAGCAAAATTAGATAGTGCCTTTAATGTATATGGTGCTGGTATTGGCAACCAAGCATATAATAACACATATAATAATGGATTTAAAGTATTTCCTAATCCCACCACAAATATGCTCACTATTCAATATAGTAGTTCGCACAAAAATGAACTTCATATTTATAATACTTTGGGAGAAATTATATACAAAGAAAACTGGTTCGCAAATCAAACACAGAAGAGTATAGATATATCAACTTTACCTAAAGGAATATATATTATAAAGATTGGTGATGGAGTGCAGAAAATTGTGATAGAATAATGGTCCTTAATGGATTTTAAATTTGTCAAAGCAAACTAACCCAACAAAGAAATATAATAAAGCCATGAACCCTATAAAAAACATAATAGGAATTACTATCTGCTTTTTATGGTGTGGTATATTACATGCACAGTCATTAGCATGGCACAAAACCTATGGGGGTTATTATGACGATAGGGTGTCGCAAACAAAACAACTAAAAGAAGGGGGTTATATTATAGCAGGCAGTAGTAACTCCTCTTCTTTTGGTGATGTAGTCGACCATATTGGACCGTTTTATTCTTGGTACACACATGATTATTGGATTGTTAAGATTACGGAACAGGGGAGCATTGTTTGGGCAAAATCTTATGGTGGTTCGGCAGATGATGTTGCTAGATCCATTGAACAAACAGCAGATGGAGGGTATATAATTGCTGGGTCTACATCTTCAAATGATATTGATGTAACCATGCACTATGGTGCTGATTCAACATATGATTGTTGGATATTAAAACTTGACAGCAGCGGCAAAATACAATGGAAAAAAACCTTTGGAGGCAGTTTGGATGATGAAGCAATAGATATAAAACAAACAAAAGATAAGGGCTATATATTCGCAGGATGTAGTATTTCTAATGATTCTGATGTCTCAGGGCATCATAACGTGTCTAAGCCGAATTATGATATTTGGGTTGTGAAACTTGATAGCATGGGTTCTTTGATTTGGCAAAAATGTTATGGGGGGTCTTCTTATGAAATCCCTCAATCTATATTATTAACAAGCGACTCAGGATTTGTTATTCTTGGATATACTTTTTCTACCGATGGCGATGTTTCAAAGTATTATAAAAATAGTGATGTTTGGATAATTAAAATTGGCAATGATGGGAAATTAAAATGGGATAAAACATTTGGTGGTTCTCAATACGAATATGCAACAACAATTATTAATACTCACGATATGGGATATTTATTTGTTGGCTCGACGGGTTCAACTGACTTTGATTTAATGGGTCACAAAGTTGATACACTCTCAAATGATTATTGGATAGTGAAAATAGATAGTTTAGGTTCAATTATCTGGCAAAAATGTTATGGAGGGAGTAATGATGAATTAGCATTCGATGTTAAAATTTCAGATAATGGTTATATTATATGTGGTAGAACAAATTCTAATGATGGTGATATTTCAGGAAATAAAGGAGGGTATGACTATTGGGTTATAAAGATTGATAGTCTTGCAAAACTAGAATGGCAAAAATGCTTAGGCGGCACTAAAGATGAAACCGCCTCTTCAATTTTTAATACCAAAGATAAAGGCTATTTAGTTTTAGGTTCTACAAAATCAAATGACGATGATGTTTCTGGCCATCATTATTACCAATTTAATATTGAGGATAATTATGATTATTGGGCTGTTAAACTAAATCAAAATGTGAATATTGACATCCCGAATATTCTGTATAATTTTAATATTTATCCCAATCCAACTTTAAACAATTTAACCATACACCACACTATTAATTGTAAAGAAGATTTATTTATATATAATGCACTGGGCGGGCTAGTTTATAAAGATAACTGGACACCAGACCAAACACAAAAGGATATAGATGTTTCCTTATTATCCAAGGGCATATATATATTAAGAATTGGAAATGAAGTGCAAAAATTAATAAAAGAATAAACTATTATATAATTACCATAAAAAAACTAGTATTATTTTTCTAGAATTTCTACAGTTCTTTTAACCATTTCAAATCATTTTTGTCTAGTTCAGATTGAGATATTAATTTACCTTCCTTGATATCCTTGTCGCTTAATTTCAACATAAGAATTTGCTCTTTGCTAAGTTTAACAACATCTTTATCTGTATTGCTATTGTCGACTAATTGAAGAAGTGCCGCCAAATAATCTTTATTGGAAATAGTCAAAAGTTTATCAATGATCCCGTTCCTAATATGATCTGCTGTTTGCATGTTAATGAATGTTATATATTTTAAAAAAGGTGATGATTTTTATTGGATTCGCAATGTATTTATTATCGGTTTTTTGAAAATAGATAAGTCTTATAACAATATCAATGTCATAAGTCAGCTTTGGCTTCAAAATCATTCACCCTCATCTGGTATTTCTTCTTCGTTTTCAACTAAATCTTTGTTATCATACCAAAAAATAAAATACCCAAACACCCCCCCTGCTATAGAGCCTGAAAAGGCAATCACCAAAACTATAAAACCTCCTTCTTCACTTACTTTAGTTGCTATTATAATACCAAATATAAAACCAAGCATAGTGGAAATTATCGTAGCATAAGGTTTTCTCACACGATGTTTCACATATCTATTCAACACATAATGTATGGCTAGGCCAAGTAAAATAATGATAATAATTATAACGATTAAAGTACCAATTAACATAGGCAATAAATTATCATAGCTCCCCCCTTTGTTTGCTTCACAATAAGCACTGTAACTTAGTAGCAAGAAAAGAAAAAGAAAAATAATTTTGTATGCTTTCATAGTATATAATTATATTACAAATATATAAGTATTATTAGATATACAAAACTACAATAGATAAATTCACCCTTCGACTTAGCTCAGGATAGCATTGGAACCGGAGTAATAAAGTGGTGAAATGGTGAGCGAAGTCGAACCACGAACCACCCACCGCCCTTCGACTTCGCTTAGGACTGCAGTTGTTGACATCTTTGTGAGTATTACGACGATAAGTATATATGTTTAAATGCATATATATATTATACTTTTGTCGACCATGTTATATGTTTATATACTAAAATGTTCTGACGATTCTTATTATACCGGACTCACCAATGACCCTGAAGTTCGATTATTGCAACATAATAACGGATCAAATCCAAAAACATATACCTTCAAAAGAAGACCTGTTGAAATGGTATATTGTGCAGATTTTACCGATTATAATCAGGCAGTATTATGGGAAAAGCAAGTGAAGCGGTGGTCCAGGAAAAAGAAGGAAGCTCTAATTAATGGAGATTGGGATTTGCTAAAGAAACTATCCGCATGTAAAAATGATACTTCACATTTGAATAAGCCCCCCTTCGACTCCGCTCAGAACGGCATTGTGAAATGACTCAGTAACGTAATGAAACACTAAAGTGGTGAAATGGTGAGCGAAGTCGAACCACGAACCACCCACCGCCCTTCGACTTCGCTCAGGACTGCATTTCGACTTCGTTTAGGACTGCACTATAATAAAAAATCCCGATAATCACTTACTGGGATTGTTTTTAAATATTGCTGGAGTAAATATGATAATGATAAAACATACAATGACTACCTTTTGTATGCTTCAAAATCATTCTGGTTCAGTCGGTACTTCTTCTTCGTTTTCAACTAAATCTTTGTTATCATACCAAAAAATAAAATACCCTAACAAACCCCCTGCTATAGAACCCAAAAAGGCAGTCAACCAAACAGGAAAACCTCCTTCTTCGCTTATTTTCGTTTCTGTTATAATACCTGCTATATAGCCAAGTATTGTAAAAATTATAGTGCCGTATGGTTTTTTCACACGATGCTTCACATATCTATTCAACTGATAATGTATGCTCAGGCCAAGTAAAATATTGATAATTATTAAACCGATTAAACCACCAACTAACATTGGCAATAAACCTCCTCCTTTATTTGCTTCACAATAAGCACTATAGTTTAGCACCAAGAAAAGAAAAATCAAAGTAATTTTATTTGCTTTCATAGTATATAATTATATTACAAATATAAGTATTATTAGATATACAAAACTACAATAGATAAATCCACCCTTCGACTTAGCTCAGGATAGCATTGGAACCGGAGTAATAAAGTGGTGAAATGGTGAGCGAAGTCGAACCACGAACCACCCACCGCCCTTCGACTCCGCTCAGGGCGGCATTTCGACTTCGTTTAGGGAGGCACCTCCTCTTCGCTCAGGGTTAGCATAAGTATATAAAAAAATCCCGATAATTTCTTATCGGGATTTTTAAAGAGACGTAGTCTGAGCGGAGTCGAAGACTAAGCATTCACCACTGCTTTTGGAGCAGCTGCAAGAATTTCTTCGCTCACCCCATCTTCATATAGTTTGAAATTTTTAACAAACAACTCAGCAAGGTGATTTGCTTTTTGATCGTAGGCTTCTTTATCGCTCCAAGTATTACGAGGATTTAATATTTCAGCTGGCACTTCAGGACAAGTAGTTGGCATTGCAAAACCAAATACTGGATGGTTCTCATACGATACATTATCTAACTCGCCATTAAGTGCGGCAGTTATCATACGGCGTGTATAGCTCAATTTCATGCGTGAACCTACTCCGTAAGGTCCACCTGTCCAACCGGTATTGATTAACCAAACTTTAATATCAGGATTTTGTTTCAATTTTTCGCCCAACAATTTAGCGTAGCGACCTGGATGCAAAGGCAAAAATGCTTTACCAAAACATGCCGAGAAAGTTGCTTGTGGCTCGGTAACTCCTGCTTCGGTTCCGGCAACTTTAGCAGTATAACCACTAATGAAACTATACATGGCTTGTCCCACATCTAAACGTGATATAGGGGGCAATACACCAAATGCATCTGCCGTTAAAAAGAATATATTTTTGGGTGTATTCCCAACACTGGGTGTTGCATAATTTTTAAGATTATATATAGGATAAGCAGCACGGGTATTTTCTGTAACACTTATATTGGTATAATCAGGGGTATTTGTTCCATCAATAAAGCGGGTATTTTCTAACAATGCTCCTGCTTTTATAGCTTCGAAAATTTCGGGTTCTTTTTCGTGAGTCAGGTCTACACATTTGGCATAGCAACCACCTTCAAAATTGAATACGGTATTTTCGCTCCAGCCATGCTCATCATCACCAATCAATTCACGATTTGGATCAGCACTTAAAGTAGTTTTACCTGTGCCTGATAATCCGAAGAAGATAGCTGTGTCGCCAGCTTTACCAGTGTTTGCCGAGCAGTGCATCGATAATACATTATGCTCGTGCGGCATGCTGTAATTAAGCACAGTAAATATTCCTTTTTTAATTTCGCCGGTATAACCACTGCCTCCAATTATATATATTTTTTTGGTGAAGTTGATGATAGAAAAATTATGTTGACGTGTGCCATCTTCAGCAGGAACCGCATGGAAACTAGGTACATTTAATATAACCCAATCGCTGGTGAGTGAATCCAATTCAGATGCTTCGGGACGTAGGAATAAGTTATGGGCAAATATGTTTGAATAAGCTGTTTCAGTAATTACTTTCACATTCAAACGATATTTGGGGTCGGCACATGCATAACAATCGCGGGCAAACATTTCTTTGCCTTTAATATAGTCGAGCATTTTTGCCAATAATGAGTCGAATTGATCGGGGGTAAATTTAAAATTTACATCGCCCCACCACACTACATTTTGAGTAGTGCTATCGCAAACCGAAAATTTATCTTTGGGCGAACGTCCCGTGAATTCACCGGTATCTGCACATAGGGCACCGTTGTTGGCCAATACGCCTTCTTTACGCTCAAGGGCTTTCTCTACTAGCTGAGTGGGTGAAAGATTGTTGTTGATTTTGCCAACAACTGCAACTACTTGTTCCAACAAGCGGCTGTTGTGTTCGTTTGATGCTTTAGTATTCATTCTTTATTAGTTGAATTTGGGGTTGCAAATTTAACCCCGTAAGTACTATAAAAAATGATTTTATTAAGTTTTACAAAAAGTTTTTTTGGCTGAATATTTGAAACCTACTTTGCCTCAAAAGTTTATATTTTTGCAGACCGATTAAAATACATGAAAAAATACTTTCTATTAACCGCACTTATACTGATAACATTGGGTAAAACCTTTGCTTTAGATAACAAGTCCGACTCCATTCTAAAGGCTGTTTCAGCCAAATACAAATCATTCAAAACCTACAAAGCCAGCTTTGTATATAATTTGGAGAACAAAAAAGACAAAATAAATGTAACCAAAAAAGGGACTATTTATGTGAAAGGCCTGAAGTTTAAAATAGAAATGGGCAACCTCGAGATTTTCTGCGATGGCAAAACCATTTGGAAGTATAACAAAGAAGACAACGAAGTAGAAATCAACACTTTCAATGCGGCCAAAAACGATCTGAGCCCGCAAAAAATATTAAACACCTACGAGAAAGGATATATTAGTGAATTTATAGAAGAGAAAATGGAAAACGGTGTAATGGTGCAACAGATAAGGCTCACCCCCATCGACAAAACCAAAAATATACATACCGTAAAACTATTTATTCAAAAGCAGGGAAAGATAATTACACGCACCAAACTCTATGGCAAGTTTGGAGATGTATATACTTATGAAATCCCCAAGTTTCAGGCCCACATCAAAATACTGGACAATTTTTTTGTGTTCAACAAAAAAGCCCATCCTGGAGTAACCGAGAATGATTTAAGAAGCTTGAGGACTTTATATAGACCCCGCACTGCTATTCATCAAATAAAATTGAACAAACATTTAGCTTATAATGTTATCAGATAATTGCCGTCGGCTGAAGCCGGACGGCAATAGATAGGCATCATCCTATCCAGCGGAAGTAGCGACAAAGTACTTGATACTTTATACTTTTGTCTTTATACCACTTGTCACCCTGAGCGAAGTCGAAGGGCTGTCTACTATTTCGCCCCACTGTGTATAAAACAAAACTATTACTGCAGGCTAACAAATTATTTTTGCAAGGATTAAGCAATCATACGCATTGGCCAAAAAGAAACTAGAAAATACCGTACCTTCAGAAGAGTTCGAAAAAGAAAAACCCGAAGCTAAGCCCGCAAAGCAAGCATGGTGGGAGTTTCTGTTCGATCCACGTTTTCATAAAATCCTTGGATTATTTTTCGTGCTCACCGCTGCCTATTTGGCCTTGGCCTTCACCTCCTTTTTATTTACTTGGAAAAGCGACCAAAGCCTGGTACTTGGTTCTGGCTGGGATGTGTTTGTAACATACAATCCCGAAGCTGCACATAATTGGCTGGGCAAATTGGGTGCTATCATATCGCATGTATTTATACACCAATGGTTCGGTATTGCTTCTTATGCATTTGTATTATTATTCTTTTTATTGGGTGGTCGCATGCTTTTCAAGCACTGGTTTTTGCCCATCGTGAAAACATTAAAGTATAGTTTTTTTACGGTGATATGGGCCAGCCTCACTTTTGGATTTTTATGCACCGCTGTTAGCGATTGGTATTTTTTAAGTGGTGCTTTTGGTTATCATGGTTTCAGGTATTTGGAAAGTTTATTGGGCATGGTAGGTGCTCTCCTATTCTTAACTTTTTATGCATTGGTATTTTGTGTATTGGTATGGAATATCGAATTCCATCGCCCACGCCCAATCGTTTTAATGCCTGATGGAACAGCAGTTCCGCCTATATCAGATTTAGAAAATGCAACTCCCGAAAACCACGATTATTATACCCATAAAGAAGATATTACACATCCAGAAATGGACGATGAGGAACCACCATTAGATCCCAATGATTTTAAACTCATTATTAAAGACGATCCTTTTGCAATTACTGATGAGCCTACAATGCCAGAACCGGAAGTGACCTTGGACCCAAATATATTGGGCTTTGAAAAAAAAACGGATGACACTTTATTAGAGATTGAAGAGGCTACTGAAACCCCTCATGCCGCAGGAATAGAACATTTCAAAATTGGTACACCTTACGACCCCACTTTAGAATTTAGCAACTACAAATTACCTACGCTCGATTTGCTTAAAGAATTTGATGATACCAAAACTAAAGTGAGCATGGACGAGCTGGAAGCAAATAAAAAACTAATTGTTGAAACGCTCAAAAACTATAATATAGGAATCGATAAAATTAAAGCCACAATTGGCCCCACAGTTACCTTATATGAGATAGTACCAGCAGCGGGAGTACGTATTTCTAAAATTAAAAACTTGGAAGATGATATTGCTCTAAGTCTTGCTGCACTAGGCATTCGTATTATTGCACCAATTCCTGGCAAAGGAACAATTGGTATAGAAGTGCCGAATCAAAACCCAGAAATGGTACCGATGAAAATGCTATTGGCAAGTGCAAAATTCCAACAATCGGATGCCGACTTACCTATATGTTTTGGTAAAACTATTAGCAACGATGTATATGTTGCCGACCTAGCAAAAATGCCCCACCTATTAATGGCAGGTGCTACCGGACAAGGAAAATCGGTGGGAATAAATGTGATTATAACTTCACTATTATATAAGAAACATCCATCGCAACTCAAGTTTGTTTTGGTCGACCCGAAGAAGGTAGAACTATCATTATATAAAACTATCGAACGCCATTTCTTGGCTAAAATTCCGGGCGATCAAGATGCTATTATAACAGATACAAAACTTGTTGTAAATACACTAAACAGTTTATGTGTATTGATGGATACCCGATATGATTTATTGAAAGATGCAGGCGTGAGAAACCTGAAAGAATATAATGCCAAGTTTCTGGAACGGAAATTAAATCCAGAGCAAGGTCACCATTTTATGCCTTATATAGTTGTAGTAATTGATGAACTTGCCGACCTAATGATGACTGCAGGCAAAGAAGTGGAATACCCCGTGGGACGCCTTGCCCAGCTTGCCCGTGCTATTGGTATACATTTAATTTTGGCCACGCAACGCCCCAGTGTAAATGTAATAACCGGAACTATAAAAGCAAATTTCCCTGCTCGTGCCGCATTTAAAGTTTCCAGCAAAATTGATAGCAGAACTATATTAGATGGCAATGGTGCCGACCAATTAATTGGCAAAGGCGATATGCTTATATTAAATGGAAATGATGTGGTACGTGTGCAATGTGCCTTTGTAGATACGCCCGAGGTAGAACGTGTGGCAGAGTTTATTGGCAACCAACGTGGCAGCGAACCTTTCCGCTTGCCCGAAGTAAAAGACCCAGATGCTGAAGCATCGCTTGAAGATATGGATACAAGCGATATGGATGCTATGTTTGCCGATGCCGCACGTATGATAGTATTACACCAACAAGGCTCCACTTCACTATTACAACGCCGATTAAAACTGGGATATAATAGAGCTGGCCGACTAATGGACCAATTAGAAAAAGCAGGTATCGTAGGGCCGTTCACTGGTAGCAAAGCCCGTGATGTTTTAATCCCCGATGAGTTCCATTTGGAGCAGCATTTAAAAGATATGGGCGTTTAGTAATTTCATGATTTACGATTTATATAATGCTCGTGGTTGTGTCTTTTGACCAAC
>JANYDJ010000225.1 GCA_025363675.1 Flavobacteriaceae bacterium
ATCAACCCCGTCCTCAGCTTCGGAGTTAACAACGAAAATCAAAAAAGCAATCTCTTCACAAATACTAGGGGAATAGAGGTTCGCGGAGCCATCAGCAACAAAATAGGTTATTATACTTTCCTTACCGATAACCAAACGTACGAACCAACTTATGTAAATAATTATATAAACAACAAGAAGGGAATACTTGATACTACTACAAACCCAGGTATAATGCCGGGTGTGGGATATTTAAAATATTTCAAGGACAAGAAAAATGCTTACGATTATTTTATCACCCGTGGTTATATAACTTTTACTCCAGTAAAAAATGTAAATATGATGTTCGGCCACGACCGTAATTTTATTGGTAATGGTATACGTTCTTTAATATTGAGCGATTTTAGTCCCGACTATTTGCAGCTGAAAATTAATACCAAAGTATGGCGTTTCAATTACCTTAATATATTTGCTGAGCTCAACGATTATCAGAATACGCCAAGCGGATATTTGCCTGGCAAAAAGTATATGGCATTCCACCATTTGAGTATGAATATTACCAAAAATTTCAACTTGGGTCTGAGCGAAACTGTAATTTTTGCACGTAGTGATAGCAATGCTTCTAGGGGTTTTGATATGAATTATTTAAACCCAGTTATATTTTATAGAAGTATAGAACAAAACAACAATTCAGCAGATAATAGTATGATAGCAGCCGATTGGAAATGGAATTTCTTGCATCATTTTTCTTTTTACGGACAGTTAGTTTTGGATGAGTTTTTATTGCACCATTTGCTGAAACAAGATGGCTACTGGGCCAATAAATATTCCATACAATCAGGATTAAAATATATAAACGTGTTCAATATAAAAAATCTGGATTATCAGTTTGAGTATAATATGATACGGCCTTATACTTATACGCATTTTAAAACATCTACAGCTTATACAAATTATGGTCAGCCTATGGCACATCCGTTGGGTGCAAATTTGAAAGAGCAGTTACATATATTGCGTTACCAAGTGGCTCCAAGAGTATATACCATGTTTCGTTATATGTATACCCAATACGGGGCCGATACAGGCGGAACCCATTGGGGGCAGAACATCTTCGTAGATTATCATAAACGCCAATTACAACGTGCCCCTAATTATGATTTGGGAAATGAAATAGGCCAAGGTGTAAAAACCAGTATCCAATATTTCGATTTTACCCTTACGTATATGCCTTGGCATAATTTGTTTGTAGAGCTAAGTTATATATATAGAAATCAAACCAGCAAAGTTCCAAGTCTTAATTTAAAATCGAATATGATATATATAAATTTGAGATTGAATTTGCCCAAACGCGATATGTTGTTTTAATATATATATGAAAACTGCAATTATTACAGGAGTAAGCAAAGGCATTGGTAAAGCATTATGCGAATTGCTATTATCAAAAAATTATAAAGTAGCTGGAATAGGCCAGCACAAGCCAGAGATAGACCACCAGCATCTCACATTTATAAAAGCCGATGTGAGAAATTATATAGAAGTGGCCGATGCTATACTGCAAATAAAAACTATATATAATAACCAAATTGATGTATTAATTAACAATGCAGGATTGGGATATTTTGGGAATATAGAAGATATGCCTATAGAACAATGGCATGAAATGTTTGATACAAATGTGGATGGAATTTTCTATACCTGCAAAGAAATTATTCCTATAATGAAACAGCAGCAGAGTGGGCATATAATTAATATAGCATCCACAGCAGCACTAGAAGGAATGCCCCAAGTAGCGGCCTACTGTGCAAGTAAATGGGCAGTGAAAGGTTTCACAGAAAGCCTGTGGCGTGAGCTGCGTGATTATAAAATAAAAGTAACCTGTGTATATCCCGGTTCTACCAAAACAGATTTTTTTAGAAACAGTCCCGGAATAAAACCACACGACTATATGCTAATGCCCGAAGATGTGGCGAGTATGATAGTATATGCTATAGAAACCCCTGCCAATTTCCATCAAGTGAATTTAGAGGTGAGACCACTGCAACCGAAAGGACCGAAGTAATGTGCGATGTACGATATACGATGTACGATGTACGATTTTTGATTGAATGATTTTTGATTGAATAATATACGGAAATGGACAAAGTCCCATCGGGACGAAACATTGGTAACTCATGGTAAAAAGTACAGAAAGAAGTATCATCACCGACAAATTAGTAGTTTCCAAAACAGGGAAAACCATGGAAGAATGGTTTGAAGTTTTGGACAAGGAAGGTGCGAAAAAAATGAAGTCTGCAGCTATACATCAGCTAATTGCTAGTATTGACGGACTGAAGCCGCTTGGCGAGTGGAACCAGGGTTTGCTAGGTACTAGCTACCAATGGAATGGTGGAATAAGAGAGCGGGGCGAAAAGGAGAATGGATTTGAAATAAGTGTGAGTAAAACTATCAATGTCCCCATTGCTATATTATATAATAGTTGGTTGGATGAGAAGTTGAGAAACAAGTGGCTAAAAGAAAAAATTACGATTAGAAAAGCCACAGAAAATAAATCAGCACGTATAACTTGGAGCGATAATGAAACAAGTTTGAGTATAGATTTTTATGTGAAGGGAGATGCCAAATCGCAAGTGGTGGTGCAGCATCTAAAAATCCCGGATTCCCTGATGGCGGCGGAGATGAAGGAATATTGGGGAGAAAAGTTGGATCTATTGAAATCGTTTTTAGAATAAATGTTTTTTTGTAATATTATCATATGTTAGGGTCATACCATGGCATGACCCTAACATAAAATGTATAAATTAATCACAATCCGCAATCAGGCGTCAGCCATAGTTCGACTCCGCTCACTAAGGCATCCGTAATTAGGCGTCAGCAAAATCGTATGCTTCGACTTCGCTCAGCATGACAAATCGTAAATATTATTTCGCTACCTCTACTTTATATTTCTTCCCTTTCATTTTCTCTTCTTTTATATTACCCAAAAGCACCCGTACCTTATCCGTTTTTACTGCTGCAAATGAGTTGAAATCTTTTACTTCTATAAGTCCCAAATCATCTTTTTCTAGTTTTCCTTTTTGAGAGAAAAAACCAACAATATCTATTTTGTTGAGTTTATTTTTTTTGCCACCACTTATATATATAGTTTTAAATTGGGGCTCATGGGGCAAATTGTATTTTTTACCAAGTTTTAATACTTCTGTATTTTTATTAATATAGGAAGGCAGGCTTTCATCTTTTGAAACTATAATATAGGAAGTTCCCGATGCATGCATTCTAGCAGTGCGGCCATTGCGATGCACATACTCTTGCTCCTGCACGGGCAAGTGAAAATGTATCACATGTTTCATTTCGGGAATATCTAAACCACGGGCAGCCAAATCGGTGGTTACTAAATAGTTTACACTACCATTTCTAAATTGTATTAAAGCACGTTCGCGATCGTCCTGCTCCATGCCACCATGATAGAAAGTTGCATATATACCTTTTTCGTTTAGATATTCACTTGTACGTTCGCAGGCATCTCGGTGGTTGCAAAATATAAGTGCCGCTTCCGAATTGAGAGAACATAGGAGCTGGAACAAACTATATACTTTATCACGATCGGTAGATACGACCAATTTAATACTTAAACTGGAATTTAATTCATCTTTCTTGGGTTTAAAATTTAGTATAGTGGGCGTATCCACACCAGTAAATTCCGGAATTTTTATAGAAGAAGTTGCCGATACCAGTACCCGTTTTTTAAGGTTGTGAAGTTTGCTTATAATCTGTTCCATCTCGTCGTGGAAGCCCATCTCGAGCGATTTGTCAAACTCATCCAATATTAAAGTTTGTATATTGTCCAGCGTAAAATTATTTCTTTGTATATGATCTAAAATACGACCCGGTGTGCCAATTAAAACTGCGGGCGGTGTACTTAAGTTTTTGGTTTCAATTTGGGTGGAATGGCCACCATAGCATACATTTACTTTAAAACCTGTGCTCATTTTTTTCCATACTTGCTCTAGCTGCATGGCTAATTCTCTGGATGGTACCAATATCAATGACTGTACGGCATTTATCTTGGGGTTTAATAATTGTAATAAAGGCAACATAAAACCTACGGTTTTTCCTGAACCCGTGGGGGCTACCAAAAGTACGGTATCATCTTCCAATATAGCTTTTACAGCCGCATCCTGCATAGGTTTTAGGGCTTCTATTCCTAAATTGGAGAGTATCTGTTGTTGCTCTTTTTCCATAATGCAAAGGTACGATTAACTGTGCTACTAAGGTGGGCTGATAGAAGATTTTATATATAGGTGGGGTCAAACAAATAAATGGTAAGATTTGTTACTGTATAAAATCAAAAAAGGTATATATGAAAGTAGAAATTTGGAGCGATGTAATGTGTCCGTTTTGTTATATAGGGAAACGTAAATTTGAACTTGCACTGCAGCAGTTTACGCATCACGAAAAAGTGGAAGTGGAATGGAAAAGTTATCAGCTTAATCCCCATGTGAAAACCGATGCTGGTAAACCTGTTCACCAGTATTTGGCTGAGCGAAAAGGAATTAGTATAGAAGAAGCGAAAAGGATGAATGAGCATGTTACCAATATAGCAAAAGAGGTTGGGCTTATATATGATTTTGATAAAGCTATTGTTGCCAATTCATTTGATGCACATAGGCTTTCGCACTTTGCCAAATTGCAAGGATTACAAAATAAAACCGAGGAAGCATTATTTGCAGCATACTTTACACAAGGAAAAAATACCGCAGATAAAGATACACTTATTCAACTGGGTAATCATATAGGATTAGATACTGAAGGGGTGAAAGAAATGCTAGAAAGTGATATATTATCGGAAGAAGTAAAGTATGATATGGACGAGGCAGAAAAATTTGGTATTACCGGTGTTCCGTTTTTTGTATTTAACAGGAAATATGCAGTTTCAGGAGCCCAGAATAGTGATGTTTTTTTAGAGACTTTGGAGAAAGTGTGGGAGGATGGGTAAGCACACAGGCTTTCGCACACCTCACCCCCCAGCCCCTCTGCAAAGGAGAGGGGAGCCATACCCCTCTAAAATCAGGCGTCAGCCAAATCGTAAATCGTAAATCGTAAATCGTAAATCGTAAATCGTAAATCGTAAATCGTAAATCGTAAATCGTAAATCGTAAATCGTAAATCGTAAATCGTAAATCAAACTTTTATCTCCAACGCGGTTACTTCTTTTAAATAATCATGTTGTAAATCTTCGTGAAGGGTATCGATTAAAGTATATATTTTTTTGAGCTGCTGTTCATATAAATTTACAATCATTTGGCTCTTGCGAAAAGTGATTCCAGAGTTTTTGAGTTGTTTGCAGAAGTGTATATAGAGTTCAGCACTCAGTTGTTTGTCGCTGATATATTTGCTGTATTTCGATACCAATCTTAAAGTTTTGCGTAGTCCTTTTTTTACAAAATATAAACTGGGCTGGCTTTTCAAACTGTTAATCTGCTCCGCAATTTCTGTTTTTACATCTTCTACAAATTGCGTTTTATTATGAGATTCGAACAATAGATAATCTAGTAATTCTTTGTTTTCTTTTTTGTATTTAGCAAGAGTTATACAAAGCTCCAGCAATTTGGAATCAGGTAACAGTTGTAGTTCCTTTTTAATTTCGTTGAGGCTTGCCGATTTCATTTTTTATAAGGTATTAATCTTGTTATAAAAACGTGCTAACAATAGTATACTCGATACACCCAAGGCCACATTAAAGGCCAATGCAGCTCCAGGCAGCCCTAGCGTGGGGATATAGATATAGTTGAGCAGGGCAGTGAGTATAAAACCACAAATGGCGGCTAGGTTATTATATTTAAATTCACCTCTGCCCGCAAAATATGCTGCCGGAACAAATTGCAAAGAACATAATATAATACCGGGGAATAAATAGGTTAACTGTTGTTTTACTTCGCTAAATTGTTTGCCAAATATATATATATAAGTTTGGTTGGGTATTATATACAATACCAAGCAGCACATACCTGTAATAATAAATGAAAGCAATATAGAGCGTTTAATACTGGCTTTGTCTACTTGGCCGATAGCCACGTTTCCCAAGTTAATAAAGGCAATGCTTTTCCCAGCTAACCAAATTGCTTCGCCTAAGGCAATGGCTACAGAAAATATTCCGAGGTAAGAATCATCTAAAAAAAATGGAATTAAAAAATAACTTAATCGGTAATTCATCATCTGGAAAATATTGCTCAATTGGGCATAAATTCCTTTGCTAATAAATGTGTTTAGTGTAATAGTATTGGACAGCGTAGGAGATGGCGATGTATTTAAAAAGGTATATCCTATAATACTTGTAACCAATAATGCTGCGGCAAGAGAAGCTAGGTAGATAAAGGCTGTAGGTTGGGTATAATAACAGGCCAATGCAAAAAATAATACTTGCAAGGTGATAAATATATTGTTTAATAAATTCACGCTACCAATATGGTTATGCCCTGTTAGCAACATAGAGAGTGAGAGAAAAGTGATATTGATGAAAGCAATAACAGCAATGTAAATACTTAAATCGAATTGTTTGTAAAATATATATATAACAGCAATGGAAATAGCAGTAAGTAATATATTATATAAGAAAATATTTTTAAGCAAATGTTTGTTATTATACCTACTTGCCAAATACACCAATGAAGGTCCACCAAAGCACAAGCCTAGTTGGGTAAGGAGGTTGATAGCCGCAGTCCAATTGCTTATTTCGCCTCTACCATCTTTGCCTAGATAATGTGTGCTGAGCAAAATTAAAAAGAAAGTGAGCACCATTGACCACAGCTTAGAAAGAAACGTATAGGCTATTTTTTTAAACAAGATTCAAATCTTTATATAAGTTATTGAACATTGAATTAATAGTATGACTGTGATACTTAGCGGTGTAAGTTTCAAAATTAATTGGGTGTTTTCCTTCTGCCATTTTTATGATAGCATCCCCTAATTCTTGGTCGTTGTTTACCAATATGCCAAGTTCTGGTTTTACCAATTGAACGAATGAAACTATATTGTTACAAATTACTGGACAATTACAAGCCAGGGCTTCAAACACAGTGATACCTTGTGTTTCGTAAATACTATAGGAAATGAGAGCAGTCGCTTTCGACATTTTCTCAGCAACTTCTTTTTTGGAAATAATACCACCAATAAACACACTTCTATTTAATACTCCAGCGTTTAATGCCAGTTTAATACAGTCATCCTTTTCATCGCCATCTTCGCCATACATATATAATTGATAGTTGGGAATATGGGGCAAAGCTTTTATAAATGCTTGTATAATTTTAGTACTTTGTTTTACAGGTGCAAAGTTTGAAATATGCAAAAAGTACTTTTCTTTTTCTGCATGTTTTGAAGTATTATATATAACTTCGTCAATAATATTGGGTATAATAACAGGTTCATTTTTTAAAGCAAATAAAGCTTTCATATCGCTTGCCAAATGTGTAGAAACAGCAGTAACCGCCGCAGCATTTGCGAAGACTTTTTTTTCTAAAAAACGCAAGCGTGGCACATTCATAGCTAGGTAGCGACTACTATGTTCAGTAATGATATAGGAAATACCTTTTAGTTTTTTTAGCAGCCAAGCCACTACGCCCACAGGCCATGCTACGTGTACCTGCGTAAATTTGGGCTTGCCATATTGCTTAAATATCTTCAAACAATAATTATAATAAATAAATATTTTGGTAATGTCTGAATTCGGTTTTACTACATACTTGGTAATATATAATATATTTCCTTTTTGTTCTTCGGTATCTTTATAATAACGTTTTCTGTCAATATATTTAATATAGAGAACTATTACTTTATTGTTGATGCCGATAGACTCAACGTGGCTTTCCACAAAATTGCCCGATGTTGGTTCCGCTTGGTTAGGAAACCATGAGGCCAGCATAAATATATAATCCCCCTTCAAAATCTATTCTTTCTTAAATAAAATTTTGTGCAACATATAACACCGCTTAATGGTTTCTATAATATCATACTCCGATGTATTGGCCACCATATTATAAGTAGGGCCACAAAAGTTCATAAATGAATCGAGGGCAGCACCATATAATCCGGAAATTTGATGGGCCACTTCGCGGGTGAAAACATCGTTGATGGCATGCTTTTTTTCGTCACGCTCAAACAGTTGTTCCAGTTTTTTTAATTCTTTTCCGCGTTTGCTATAATTATAATATAATAGCGATATAGGGCTTTGAATTCCGGGCTTTGGGCGGTCAAGCACATAGCTCCATTCTTTTCTGCGTTCGTAAGCATCTAGTTTCTGAACCCGCACACTTCTGAACACAAATTCGGGGAACAGCATGGGAACATCTTGTAAATATAAAATACTATTTTTACCAATCAGCGAATCAATTTGTATTGTATCCGTATAATAGCCCATTTTTTTTATCACCAACTGTTTATGACCTGTATCTAGTGTTAAATTAAATTCACCATTATACGAAGAAATAGTGCCCACAAACAACCCACGTGGTACTATAATAGCCTGCACTATCGGTGTGCTATCGGCAGCCCGCAGCAGTTTGCCACTTATATATACTTGGGCACTTGCAGGCAATGCCAATATAAGCAACAGCAGTATATAATATAGTTTTTTTGTGGTCAACAATATATATATTATAATTCTTTTAGTTCATATAAATCCAATCGGCGATCTTTCCAGTTCAATACAGTTCCAGTGTTTCTCACGCGTTCAAGTGCGGCCAAATCCAGGTCAGCTATAACGACGGTTTCTATATTGGTGTTACATTCGCCTGCCACTGCATCGGGTGGGAAAGCAAAATCGCTGGGTGTATATATTCCCGATTGGGCATAGTTAATATCCATATTATCTACCGAGGGAATATTGCCAATTGTGCCCGCAGTGCATACAAAAATCTGGTTCTCGATTGCCCGTGCCTGACTACAGTATTTCACCCTTTGGAAACCATGTTTTTCATCGGTACTAAAAGGTACAAATAATATCTTAGCACCTTTTTGGCAAGCAATTCGGGCCATCTCGGGAAACTCCACATCGTAGCATACATTAATTGCTACTTTGCCACAATCGGTATTCATTACATTTATCTCTGAGCCCGCTTTCACGCCCCACCATTTTTGTTCGTTCTGTGTTATATGTATTTTGTATTGTCTTTCATAAGTTCCATCACGTTTAAAAAGGTAAGCTATATTATATAAATCATCACTTTCTAATTGTAAGTGAGTGCCTGCAATAATATTGATATTATATTCCAAACTTAAGCGTTTAAACAAGTTTATATAATCATCGGTATACTCATCCATTTTACGTATACTATCCTCCGGACTCATACCCCTGTAGTCGATCAGTGATAATAGTTGGGTGGTGAAAAGTTCAGGAAATATCGCAAAATCCGATTTATAGTTACTGGCCACATCGGTAAAATATTCGCACTGTTGGGCAAATTCATCGAAAACCATAATTTTGCGAAGCTCGTATTGTATACAACATACCCTTACCTTTTTCATTATTACCGAGCGTTCCGATTTGCTCTCGGGTATATAGTCAATATTTTTCCATTCAAGCAAGCAAGCGTAACCTTCGCTTTCCATATCATTGGGGAGATAATCTTTTATAATACGGCGTATGGCAAACCCTTGTGAGAGCTGGAAGGTGAGCACAGGGTCTTTTATTTTTTTATCGATTACTCTTTTCACATACGCACGTACGCCAAGTTTTTTCGAATGTATATGATAATTGGGCAAGCGGCCACCAATCAATATTTGCATCAGGTTTTTTTCTATGCCCAAGTCTCTCCGCATTTCATATAATCGGCGACCAATTTTCAGTCCTTGGTATTCGGGGTGCACCATAGCTTCTATGCCATATAGTGTATCCCCATCTTCATCGTGGTTTGTTATATAACCTTTATCACATATCTCGTTCCAGGTATGGTCATCATCATAATCGTCGCCATTAATAATGAGGCTGGTGGCTGAGCCCACAATTTCTCCCTCAAACTCTATCACCTGCATGCCCTCCGGAAATATGAGGTACT
Source organism: Flavobacteriaceae bacterium (assembly GCA_025363675.1). Lineage (GTDB taxonomy): Bacteria > Bacteroidota > Bacteroidia > UKL13-3 > UKL13-3 > CANJUD01. The sequence continues at coordinate 10,029 of JANYDJ010000225.1, forward strand.
GACTTTTCAGCATATCCATTGTCCATGGGTCGTTATCATGGAAACATATTTGGGACAGCTTAATAATATCCTGAAAATCATCGGGCGTGGCGGTACGTTGTATAATGACGGGGCGTTTGTTGGTGCGTTTCTTCATTAGTGGGTTGTATCAAAAAGATAGTAGGCAAAGGTAGAAAATAAAATTGAGTAATTTGTCTGTCCCATAGCTATCGGGACACGGATGGCTCGTTCGCCGCGGCGAAACGCTGATTTCACTGATTTTTTTGTATTCGTTTTAATCCGTGTTAATCCTTTAATCTGTGTAATCTGTGATTCAGACGGTTTGTGTGTTCCTAATCATGTAAAATCCCAAAATCTCTAAAATCATGTTCAGACAACTAGAAATATTTGACTCTATGCAACTGTTTTGCAATTTTCTGCCTCTTGACAGGTACATTTGCCATACTATCAATTTAATATGGGTGCTAATTTCAATGTTATTATATAAAGTGGGAGTATGATAAGAATTAAGAGTTTATTTGTCTTATTTATTATAGTGGGTAGCTGCTTTTGTTGTTATGCCCAGATGGGCAATAATTGGTGCTTCGGGAAATATGCGGGAATCAATTTTTCAAATAATCCGCCATCTTTGTTCCATTCTGAAATAAAAGATACGCTGCCTGATACCACTTTCAGCAATTATTGTCAAAACCCAGTTACTGTTTCTGACTGCAAGGGTAATTTATGGTTTTATGGAGCTGGTATTACAGTTTGGAACAAACATCACAAGGTGATGAAGAATGGTATACAGAACCTTCACAAAGGCGGGCAGACAACTTTTTGTTTGGCAATACCCAAACCATTCCATGATTCTGTATTTTATTTTGTGTCAAATCCAGAGGATGTCAATTATCATTATACACAAATTGATATGACAAAAGATAGCGGACGGGGAGAAGTAGATACAAATATTGTTAGTTTAGTCAGTGATTCTTTTTTAGGTTCCCCAATTGGAGTGTTTGTCAAGCATGCAAATGATACTGATTATTGGCTTATTCTTCGCACTAGTGAATATACTTGTACCAGTTTTTTAGTGACAAAAGATAGTATCAATAGAAGTGGCATTATGAACTACGTACCATGCAAATATAATTCATATGTTCCTTTGAGGACAACAAGAGATGGCAATCAGTTAATAAATCAATACAATAAGATAGGAGTTTCAATTATTGCTGACTTATATGACATCGACCGAAAAACGGGTAAAATCAAAAAACAAAAAGATCTCTTTAATCGAGTTGTGGGAATAAATAACAATAAATTTGATATTGATAAGCCTGAAGTATCAGCCAATGATTCGTTCATATATTTGGTATTAGGAGAAGCGACAAGTACCCCATATCAATACCGACAAATATTATGTCAATTAGAACGATTTAATGCAAAACCTATGAATACCATCAAATATATTGACACCTTCTACACCATGTGGCATTCATCAACTGAATACGAAGGGATTTATTCCCTTAAACTTGGACCCGATAATAAATTATACCTATTAGGGACTTTAGAAATAAGCAATGTTACCAATATACACACAATTAATTTTCCTGATAGAAAAGGAAAAGCATGTGGCCTTATTAGAAATGTGCTTAGCTTTAGTTTACCAACACTGCCCGGCTTTAATTTCCCATGCATGGATTTCCCCATCAAAAAAATGAACTTTTCCATTGCTCTGCCCAGTAATACTTGTGGCAGAGACAGTGTATATTTTAGCATTAATACTGATAGTACGGTTAAAAATGTTACTTGGTATTTTGGAGATGGAGATAGCAGCAATTTATTAAACCCTGTTCATGTATATAATAAGGACGGCAAATACTATGTACAACTAAAGGCAGAAACTGGAGTATACGGTTGTGGCTATTACCAATGGTTCACTGATTCGTTTTTCCTGAAAATAAAACCTTATGTGAGATTAGAAAATAATTCTTTTTACTCATGCAGTAAAAACAACGGATTGGTTAGTCTAAAATACAATCATTCAGATAGTGTTGTTTTTCATTGTGGAGATGGAACAGACACGGTTATATATAGCAGCAACAAAAGTCTGTACGATTCTGTTATTTTAGCTCATAATTATTCTACGGGGAATTATATAATATCTGCTAAGGCTATCAACTCAAACTGCAATGATAGTATGTCGCTCAGCCATACTGTTAATATCGACCCTACTATTAATGTTGCATTCAGCCCCGATTATATACAAAGCTGCGGCAACAGCACCATTACCCTAACAGACAGCAGCGGTGGCAAAGATAGCATCATCCAACAAAGAAAATGGACGATTGAGTATCCAAATAATATAATAAAACAATATGATACCGCCAGCACTAACAAACTAAAACTAATAGTACAAGACACAGGGTATTATAAT
>JANYDJ010000037.1 GCA_025363675.1 Flavobacteriaceae bacterium
CACTTCAGGGAATTCAAACCGCCACTCAAAAGCATTTTTATATATTACATTGTTTGTAATTTCTGAAATTTCTTTTGTTAATTTTTCTATATCATTTTCATACTTTTTAAGCCTCTCTTTTCTTGCCTTTTTATTATCACTCTTACCATAATCAATTTCTTCTTCTTGAAAAATTTTAGGTGACACCAAAATATTATATTCCGTTTGTAGCTTTTGTAATTTTATAACCTTAGGGTCGTATTTCCATATTTCGGTTCTAAAATCCGATTTAATGCCGTCAATAATTTTTTGCAATCCCCTTTTTACATCCCGGCTTTTTTCGTTTTTATATTCGTTTACAAATCCTCGGTATGCTTTAATATCATACTTAATACTATTTAATGCTTTGCTTAAATCAGCATCTAAAGGAAAGCGGCTCAACAAACTGTTTCCACATTTTATATTAATATCAATATTAGGCAGTGTTTCCAATTCAGTATAGTCTTCCCCTTTATAATAAGCATTTTTCAAAAGTTCAATCCATAAACGAAGTCGGCAAATTAAAACTGATTTTGGATTAATATCTACTCCAAACAGGCAGTTTTCTATAATAGTTTGCTTTTCGTGAAACAACGTTTTTTGCAATCGCTGAATTTCTTTACTAGGCTTTCCGTTCTGCAATTTATATTCAACACTATTGCCTTTAGTATCGGCAATAATAAGCTCATCATTTACTATCTCAAATTCGTAACCGCTAAGTGTATTTCCTTTCTCGTCTGCCAAAATCCCTAGCTCTGCTTTTATAACAATTAATTCGTTTAAAGCAGAAACCAAAAAGTGACCTGACCCAACAGCAGGGTCGCATATATGAATTGAATTGATAATTGCATTTGCTTTTAGTACTTCATCTGTTTTATATAGTTTGCCTGTATAATTTTTAATATCGTCAAACTTATCAAAAAGTTTTTTGCCTTTGTCTGACAATACTTCGTTAAATTTTTCAGTAACAGCTAGGCGTATACTTTGCCTGCACATATACATAGTAATAAATGCAGGTGTAAAAATGGAACCGTCTTTATATCCATTTATCTTTTCAAATACTTTACCCAATACCGAAGCATTAATTAATGGCTTATTATCTTTTTGCCAATCTTCTGTACCCTCACTTGCAAAGTCGTAGGAATCTAAAAACGAAAAGAGATATTCAATTGTTGGGAGTTTGTCCGCTTTCTTCTTAGTGTCTTTGAGAATAGTTGTATTAATGAGTTCCAGTTCTCCATTATTTTCAAGCGAATTGATTTTTATGGTTTGGTCTTCCAAATCGCTGATTTCAAAAAGCGAACTATTTAGGTAAGGAACACGGCTGTATTTTGTTTTGTTTGCCTCGGTTCTGTCGTCAATGTTCACAGCCAAAACTTTGTGAAAGAGTTTGAATAATTCATCAAAGTCGTTAATGGTTTTTGAGTTCAGAAATTTGTATTCGCTGCTACTCTGATAAGAAATCAACTGACCTTCCAGCAACTTCAAAAACAAAATTCTATTTATCCATATAATACAAAGTTCAAGTGCAATATTGAACGTTTGTTCCTCTTTGTTTTCTCCATAGATTTTGATGTCGGGAATTCGGTGGAATGTATCTTCCGTTGTAAGTGCTTCAATAGCTAATTCAATCAGCGAAGCGGTATTGCGGTCTTTCTCTTTTCTACGGATAATATATTTGCTTCCTTCTTTCGCTTCTTCCAATCCGATAATGTGGAGCAATTCTTTATAGAATTTTTCGTTGAGCGTATTACTATCGTTTGGCGTAGCAATTTTAAGAAGGTGCTGCGGTGAAAGAATTTTATATAATGCCACAAGTTCTTTATCATCATTTGTTTTTGAGTTCCGCAGCGTCTTCTCATAATTTCTGATATCGAAATAGGTACAGGGGATTTCTGCATCAATTTTGTCGATTAGTTTTGCCACTTCCTTATAAAAAAAATCAGTTGACTTTTTATCATTGACAAAGGTTGTATATAGTTCCTTTATTTTGCTATTTGAATCAATATATTTATCGAAAGAGTTTATATCAATAATAAACCACTCATTAATATTTGTTGCAACTATGTGTTTGAGTTTAAAATTATCAACTTTTTTTTCGTTTAAATAATATAGTATCAATTCATGAAGTGCTTTTTGGTTGGGCTTATTAATCGAAAGCATCTCTTCTTTATTGCTTGGTCTTTTCGCTTCTATTAGCACAAGAACATCACTGTTTGCAGTTTTTCCCTCATAAATTACTAAATCATTTTTGCCTTTGGTATTTACTGCATTAGTTTGTTTATAGTACGTGTTTAGCAAAAAATCACGAATATCATTTTTCAGATGTTCTTCACTTTCTTCCTTTGGCAATTTTTCAATAACAGCAATCTTGTCAAGCAACTCAATAAGATTTGCTTTAAACAAATCTCTTTCACTTTCCAAAGGTCTTTGCTTTAAAAATGCTTTAAGCGTTTTATGCGGAGATTGGGGTATTAGTTTCATAGGTTTTGTAGACTGTTATAAGTCTGACTTTGTATGGTAAATTTATTAGAAATCACAAGTGGGAAAGTTTGCGACAAACTTAATACTTATTAGGTGTTTTGCCTAATTGGATTTCACCCTTCGACTACACTTCGGCTGTCGCTCAGTGCAGGCTGCTCAAGGTGACAATCAGCGGGTAACCAAATTTCCCACTTTTTCGTCTCCTTTAAAAAATATAAATTTGCCGAAACATTTACGCTCATGAAAAAAATATTTACACTAATTCTAAACTTATGTATTCTATATACATTTGCCCAAACTACTCCCAAGCCTACAACCCCTGCAAAACCTGAGGAAAAGAAGGAAGAAAAGAAAGAACCCATCAATAATAAAGATACCTATGGTTCACTCAAATTTAGAAGTGTGGGGCCTGCGGTTACATCGGGGAGGATTGTAGATATTGCGGTGAATCCCAATAATAAATCGCAGTGGTATATTGCTGCGGGTGCTGGTGGGGTATGGAAAACTGACAATGCGGGCACCAGTTTTAAACCGATTTTCGATGGGCAGGGTTCTTATTCTATAGGTTGCGTGGTAATTGACCCAAGCAATGAAAATACGATATGGGTAGGAACGGGAGAAAACAATAACCAACGTGCTGTGGGTTATGGCGATGGAGTATATAAATCGGATGATGGTGGAAAATCATGGAAAAATATGGGACTGAAAACATCGGAACATATAGGACAAATTGTGGTGGACCCGGGCAATAGTAATATAGTATATGTAGCTGCCTATGGCCCGCTGTGGAGTGCCGGTGGCGAGCGTGGAATATATAAAACTATAGATGGTGGAGCCACTTGGAAACGTGTATTATATATATCGGAAAATACAGGTTGTAACGAGGTGCATATCGACCCACGCCATTCCAATATATTATATGCAACTGCACACCAACGCCGCAGGCACGAGTGGACATTTATTAGCGGCGGACCCGAATCGGCCATCTATAAAAGTGTAGATTTTGGCGAAACATGGACCAAGCTTAGCAATGGTTTACCTAAAGACGATGTGGGCCGTGTGGGGCTTGCTATTTCTCCAGTAAATACCGATTGTATATATGCTATAATAGAAGCCACCGAAGATGAAAGAGGTTTCTACCGATCGACCGATCGAGGTGCCAGCTGGGAAAAACGCAGTAGCCATTCCACCGCCGGAAACTATTATACAGAAATATTTGCCGACCCCGTTAATGTAGACAAAGTATATTCTATGGATACCTGGGCAGCTATTACCACCGATGGTGGAAAAACTTTTGGTAAGGTAGGAGAGAAAAATAAGCATGTAGATAATCATGCTATATGGATTGACAAAGCAAACGTAAAACATATATTAATGGGATGCGATGGCGGCCTCTACGAAACTTGGGACAATGCAAAAACCTGGGACTATAAAAGCAATTTATCCCTTACCCAATTCTATCATGTTTCATTAGATAATGCCGAACCATTTTATAATATATATGGAGGCACACAAGATAATAATACTTTAGGTGGCCCATCACGCACCATTAGTGCCACAGGTATTACCAATGCCGATTGGTTTGTAACTGTGGGTGGTGATGGATTTGAAACTGTAATAGATCCAAAAGATCCGAACATTATATATTCGCAATGGCAGTATGGTGGCTTGGTAAGATATGATAAGAAATCGGGCGAGGCAATTGATATTAGACCGCAAGAACAAAGGGCAGAATCGGCATATAGATTTAATTGGGATGCTCCTTTATTGGTGAGTAATTTTTCGAATACCCGTATATATTTTGCCGCCAATAAAGTTTTTAAAAGTGATGACCGAGGAAATACATGGCAAGTAATTAGCGAAGATATTACCCGCAAAATCGACCGAAATAAATTGCCCGTGATGGATAGAATATGGAGTATGGACGCGGTTGCAAAAAACCAAAGCACTTCTATATATGGAAATATAACTGCACTGAGTGAATCACCACTAAATGAAAATTTATTATATGCCGGAACCGATGATGGCTTAATACAAACCACTACCGATGGTGGAAAAGTGTGGACCAAAACAGAAGTATTTAACAATGTTCCTGATAGAACTTTGGTATTAAATATTACCGCATCGATGCATAATGAAAATATAGTTTATGCTATATTTAATAACCACCGCAATGGTGATTTTAAACCTTATATAATGAAGAGTAATGACAAGGGAAAAACTTGGACGAATATTTCCAAAGGATTGCCTGAACGTGGCTCTACCTATTGCGTTGCAGAGGACCATGTAAATGCAAATCTATTATTTGTAGGAACTGAATTTGGTATATATTTTACTTTAGATGGTGGAAGTAATTGGATTAAATTATCAGGAGGTTTGCCTATTACTTGTGTAAAAGATATTGCTATACAAAAACGTGAAAACGATTTGGTGATTGCCACCTTTGGAAGAGGGTTTTATGTATTGGATGATTATAGTATATTACAAAAAATTAAAGCCGAGGATTTGAAAGAAACTGCACATATATTTCCTATTAAAGATGGATTGGTATTTAATCCCTCAACCCCTTATGGACACAAGGGAAAATCTTTTCAAGGCGAGAGTTTTTTCAATACTGAAAACCCTGCTATTGGTGCAAGTATTCGTTATCATATAAAAGATGATTATAATACTATTAAAGAAAAAAGAAAAGAAGCCGAGAAAGAAAAATTCAAAACCAAACAACCTATATATTATCCTTCGGCTGATATCATTAGATTAGAAGATAAAGAAGAAGCTGCTTATATATTATTGGTAATTTCTGATATGAAAGGTAATATAGTT
>JANYDJ010000239.1 GCA_025363675.1 Flavobacteriaceae bacterium
TATGTTTTGTTTGAACCTGTAAAAATAGATAACAGGAAGACTGTATGAGTGAATTACTCAAAAATAAACACCATTACTTTTGTCCACTTGGAATAAACGGCATCAAAATACCATTACTTTTGTCCATTACTCCACAAATTATAAACTCTATGAAATCATTATATATAATGCGGCATGCCAAAGCAGCCCAGCACAACACAGCCTCCACAGATTTTGAAAGGGAACTAATCGAACGTGGCTTTAACGATGCAGAAGAAATGGGTAAAAGGTTATCTAAAACCAAACCCCAAATACAAGTTATTATAGCAAGCCCCTCCCTTAGAACCAAACAGACTGCAGAAACCGTAGCAAAACAATTAGGAATTGACAATATAATTTATAACAAAAATATTTATGAAGCGAGCCCCAGCATTATTGCACGTATAATATCAGAAACAAGCGACACCTATGATAAAATATTATTAATAGGGCACAATCCAACCGTTACAGATACGATGTTGTATTTTTGCGATATGAAAATAGACAGCCTCCCTACAGCAGGTATTTATCTAATAACATTTGAAACCAATAATTGGGGGGAAACTACACAGCAAAAAGGAATTTTTAACTGGGCTGATTGGCCAAAAAATTAATACATCCCCAATTTCTTAAGCACCTCCTCTTTTTTGTAACGCGATATATCAACCCTTGAACCATCAGCCATAAGCATATAACCTTCTCCTTCTTTCACAAATTCTTTAACATAATTTAGGTTTATTATATGTGAACGGTGGGGGCGAAAAAAACCTTGCTCTAAAAGCATTTCTTCATACTTTTGGATATTCTTAGAGACCATGTGTTTTTTACCATCACGCAAATGGAACACCGTATAAACACCCGATGCTTCACAACGAATTATCTCGTCAATGCTTACAAATATAATTCGTTCGTGGGTGTTAAGGGTAATTTTCTTTTTATCACCGTTGTTGCTCCTTAAGTTTGAAATAAACTCATTCAACTGATCGTGTGTGAGATTAGATTTCTTTTTGCGTACACGATTAACTGCATTAATCAAGTCTTCGGCCTGCGGTGGCTTAACTATATAATCAATCGCAGAGTATTTGAATGCTTTAAGCATATAATCATCATGCGAAGTGACAAAGATCACATCAAAATCTATCTTGTCAATCGCATCAATCATCTCAAAACCCGTCATCACAGGCATCTCTATGTCACAAAAGACAACTCTAGGCTTTAGCATATGAATAGCCTCGATAGCTTCCTGAGGTGTGTGGCATACCGAAATCACCTCTATCTCAGGACAATGCTGTTCGAGCATTTTCCCAAGTATAATAGTATTTTCTTCTAAATCATCAACAAGTAAAGTTCTTATTCCCATATAGTAAAGATTAAAGTGAGGTGTATCAAAGTGCAATAATAACCATAACAGAATGATTATCCACAAAAGTACAACATTTTTTTTTCTTTAAAACCGTTGCTTAATAAGCTCTATCAAATTTGACTCGACAAACTCTTTAGACATTCGAATCATGTTCATAAAAGCCTTTGCATTAGAGATGCCATGTCCTATCATTACAGGTGCATTTACACCTAGTATGGGAGTACCTCCATAATCTTCATAATTGAATCTCTCTAGATAGTCATCTTTTACTCCTCGTTTCTTAAGAATGTAAAAAAAAGATTCTGCCGTCTTTAGCACTACATTCCCCGTAAATCCGTCGCAAACTGCTACATCTGCCTTATCAATAAAAAGGTCACGACCCTCAATATTGCCCACAAAATTAAAATCTTCCGATTCTTCCATTAGCAAATATGCTGCCTGTGCTACCAAATTGCCTTTCTCTTTCTCTTCTCCAATATTTAAAAGTCCTACTCTAGGTTTCTCTTTTTTATATATGTGCTCGCACAAAAGTGAACCCATTATTCCGAACTGATAAAGCACATCGGGTCTACAATCTACATTGGCACCTACATCTAATAAAATACCAAAATCGCCATCTACTTTTGGAATTACGGTAGTAATGCTTGGCCTTATAACTCCTTCAATAGTTTTAATGCTCATAATAGCACCTACCAACATGGCTCCTGTATTACCTGCACTTGCAAATGCATCAATTTGTTTGTCTTTTAGCATCTTAAACCCAACCACTATACTTGAGTTCTTTTTTTGCATAATGGCTTTGGCGGGGTGGTCATTATACGAAATAACCTCATCGGTATGCACTATATCAAAATGTGCCTCGTCTCCCCCTACATCATTTAAAGTGGAAATTATATTGGCTTTATCGCCAATTAAAGTAATGCGAATTTTATCGCCAAAAATATTGACGGCTTCAAGGGAACCACGAATAGCTTCAAGAGGGGCATAGTCTCCACCCATGACATCAAGTCCAATCCTAATCATAGATTATTATAAATCTGTTATTCTTCGTTGCGACCCTTCATCACCTTGTGGCCACGATACATACCTGTTTCTAGGTTAACTCTATGGTAAAGCGACACATCGCCTGATTGTGGATCAATGAATAAAGCCTTGCTATCCAATGAATGATGAGCTCTGCGACTATCGCGACGGGATTTGGAAATTTTTCGTTTTGGGTGTGGCATAATTGTATAATATTATAATATCAATTGTTAATTTTTAAATTTTTAAGTTCATCCCATCTGTCATCTGGGTCTTCATTGTCATGGCTTAGGTCCTCTAGCTTCTTCAAAATAGCATTATCACAGTTTTTTACTACACCTTCTATATCGCAGCTTTTTTTCATAGGAATTGAAATAAGTACAAAGTCATATATAAGTTCGTCAAAATAAATATTGTCTTCCGACTTTCGCATATATATAATTTCTTCTTCGGAATTTATATCTCTACTAACTGAATCGCTAATTTTCAATAAAACACTTTGCTTAAAATCAATTGGTAAACTAATTGACCTATTACAAACATCGCATAACACACCTACTGTTCCATGTATGTGAAACAGTATTCGGCTCGTTGCTTCCAGCTTACTTATTTTAACATCTGCAATTAATTTACAATTACTGATGAAATCAGAACCATTCGAAACAAAGAAATCAACGTTAAGCTCAAACTGAGCGTGGTTTTCACCCTCACTCAACCTAGAAACCTTGATGAAGAAATGTTTTGTTTCCATGTCAAAGAACCTCCTAAAAATTCGGGGTGCAAAGATAAACGCGAAAATCTAAAACCTGCACAGTTTTTTTAAGTGCTAAATATCAAGTCGGAATCTTTCCCTCTTTATCTGACTAAATTTAAGTGGTGATTTTCTTAATCCCTCATTCATTTGTCTGTTTGAAAATGTATGTGCTGCCATAAAAATAGCATTCAAAAAAGAAGTAATACTAGCTTCTCCTTTTCCTGCAATATTGTAAGCAGTGCCATGGTCGGGTGATGTGCGGACTATAGGAAGACCTGCAGTGTAGTTAACTCCATCATCAAATGATAGCAATTTAAAAGGTATGAGTCCTTGATCATGATACATGCTTAAAACTGCATCAAATTGTTTAAATTGACCCGAACCAAAAAAACCATCAGCAGGATAACAACCATAAACGATTATACCCTTTTCTTTACATTGGTTAATTGCCGGAAGGATTATTTCTTGTTCTTCTTTCCCTAGCAACCCGCTTTCTCCCGCATGAGGGTTCAAGCCTAAAACTGCTATTTTAGGTTTATTTATGGCAAAATCTTTCACCATCGCATTATGCAGTTCTGTAATTTTCTCAACCAGCATAGATGTATTCAAAGCACTGCTTACTTCTCTTAAAGGTATGTGCTCTGTGGCAGGAGTTATCTTCAATTCATCACTTATCAGCATCATCAATGGCTTTGCTTGCAACTTATCGCCAATGTACCCTGTGTGCCCCGTAAAAGTGTTATTAGGTATCTTTACTGTGCTCTTATTTAATGGTGCCGTTACAATACCATCTAACTTTCCTTGCATTGCATCTGTTAGGGCCAAATCTAAGGAACGAATAGCATAGCTGCCCGCAACTCCTTGAGCTGTACCGATTTTAATATCTAACTCTTCTTCCCAGCAGTTTATCAAATTGGGCCTCCCTGTTTGTATCTCATTAATTGATTTAATTACATGGAATTGAAAGTCATTATATCCAAACATTTTCCTATAATATGTCATCACTTTAACAGAAGCATAAACTATTGGGGTTAGATGATTACATAAAAGCTCGTCTGCCAACGTTTTTATAATAATTTCTGGCCCGATACCATTAAAATCTCCCAACGTGATTCCTATTTTGGGCTTTAGTTCTTGTTCGCTCATACTAGAATTCTTTATGTGTTATATTATATTCGGGGAGGCTTTTAAAATACTCATAGGTTATTTTCAACCCATCTGCCCTGCTTACTTTAGGTTCCCAGCCTAAAATTGCTTTTGCTTTATCAATATTGGGTTTTCTTTGCTTCGGGTCGTCGGTGGGTAAAGGTTCATATACAATTTTTTGATGAGTTTCAGTTAACTTTATTATCTCTTCAGCAAAATCTTTGATACTTATTTCTATCGGATTCCCAATGTTCACAGGCATATCGTAATCACTCAAAAGCAAACGGTATATCCCCTCTACTAAATCATCTACATAACAAAACGAACGAGTTTGACTTCCATCTCCAAAAACAGTTAAGTCTTTACCACTTAGTGCTTGACCAACAAATGCGGGTAAAGCCCTTCCATCATTTAACCGCATCCTGGGACCGTAGGTATTAAATATTCTCACTATCCTAGTCTCTAAACCGTGAAACCTATTATAGGCCATTGTGATAGCTTCTTGAAATCTTTTCGCTTCATCATACACTCCTCTTGGACCAACTGGATTCACATTGCCCCAATATTCCTCATCCTGAGGATGCACTAGGGGGTCACCATATACCTCTGAAGTAGAGGCGACAAGTATCCTTGCTTTTTTTGCCAAAGCTAGCCCCAAACAATTGTGTGTTCCTAATGAACCTACCTTCAATGTCTGAATAGGTATTTTTAAATAATCAATTGGACTTGCCGGCGAAGCAAAGTGTAAGATATAATCCAAGTCGCCAGGTACATGAACAAATTTTGAAACATCTTTGTGATAAAACTCAAAGGTTTTCAAAGGCATTAAGTGTTCAATGTTTCTCATATCTCCTGTTATCAGATTATCCATTCCAATTACATGATATCCTTCCCTAATAAATCGATCGCATAAATGCGAACCTAAAAAACCAGCAGCTCCGGTTATTAATATTCTTTTCTGTCTCATAATTATATTGCCGCAAAAATAACCATAAATCTCCTCTAAACCCTTTATAATTTAATAGGATTAGGTGTTTAGTTCGCAAGATATATAATATGTTACAAAAAAACAGAACTTATAGAATGATAGGAGATGCCATTTTTGTTTGCAGAAGTGATAGTGGTGAAAGGAGCGAAGGGAGAGGTGCCCTGTG
>JANYDJ010000265.1 GCA_025363675.1 Flavobacteriaceae bacterium
CTTTAGGGGCAATATATTGGTAAAAAGAAGACTTGTATAAAACTTAAGTCCCTTTAGGGACACGACAAACGGATGTTCCGAACACCTGTGGTGTCCCCACCAATCACACCAGACGTCTCCTTATACTTCTCCATCACCTTATATATATCTGGAAATGTAATATACAATCGAATACATACAATAATCAGTATGGTACTAACCGCTATCGTGCCAATTGATTTGAGTAAAGGAAAAATCATGATACAATATAATAACATAAATGCACAGGTAATAAGGCCAATCAATGCTCCGTATTGTATTTTATTTTGCACCATGAGGTAACAAACAAACATAATAATTCCTGATAATATCAACACATGCCCATCCATTAGCAAACGCAACAGCTCTCGGTCGTATTCGCCTTTGTGACCCTTAATCACAAAAATATCATGCAATACACCGTTGCCGAAAAACCAAATAGCGGCCCCTAAAAGCCAGTATGGGGAGAGTAAAATATTCATAATTTTCTTTATTAAGTTATTGCAAATATATCACTTGATATCAAAATTCAACTTACTTTCGCCTACTAAAAACCAATCTAAACAAAAAAGCGTTTATTCTGTTATATATCACTCATGCTAGGATTTAGATTTACTGATTATAGGCAACCCAATCAAACACCATTTGATAGACTATTCGATATATTCAAGCAGCTGCTTACCTACACCAGTGGCGACTTTAGCGAATCTATCAGTTGGCTTACTGAGTTAGATAAAGAATATAAACTTACCGAGCCTGATTATGGAATTGGCGATTTTATTCAGGAGCTAAAAGACCGTGGTTATATTAAAGATGATGAACCGGGTTCGGGTGAATTTATTATCACACCCAAAACGGAACAAGCTATTCGCCAACAAGCTTTGGAGAAAATTTTTGGGAAACTAAAAAAAGGAAAAGCAGGGAACCATGCTACCAAGTATAGAGGCAATGGCGATGAGCTAAGCAGCGATTCGCGTCCTTTTCAATTTGGAGATTCATTGGAGCAAATATCGATGCTAGAGTCGATGAAAAATGCCCAGGTGAATAATGGTATTGGCGATTTCCAAATTACCGAAAATGATTTGGAAGTAAAAGAAAAAGAACACAAAACACAAACTTCCACTGTGCTAATGATTGATATATCGCACTCCATGATATTATATGGGGAGGATAGAATTACGCCTGCAAAAAATGTTGCAATGGCATTGGCTGAACTTATAAAACGCAAATATCCAAAAGACACTTTAGATATTATAGTATTTGGCGATGATGCTTGGCAAATTGAAATAAAAGATTTACCGTATTTGCAAGTGGGTCCTTATCATACCAATACTGTGGCGGGTCTTGAGCTTGCTATGGATTTATTACGCAGAAGAAAAAATGCCAACAAACAAATTTTTATGATAACAGATGGCAAACCAACTTGCCTAAAAGAATATGGACAATATTATAAGAATAGTTTTGGATTGGATAAAAAAATATTAAATAAATGTTTCACCCTTGCCCAAAGTTGCAGAAGATTAAAAATTCCCATCACCACATTTATGGTAGCCAGCGACCCGTACCTCCAAGAGTTTGTCCACGATTTCACACAAGCAAATAATGGAAAAGCTTTCTACACCTCATTACAAGGATTGGGAGAATTTATTTTTGAAGATTTTGAAAGAAACAAAAGAAGAAGAGTATAAAGTAGCAAGTATAAAGTATAAAGTATAAAGTATTTGCTACCCGCTTACGCCTGACAATACACTAACGACTAATCAACTACGACTATTTGACTAACGACTAACGACTATTATGACTAACGACTATAAAAAAATTAAAACCCTCGGCGAATTAAAAAAATCAGGATATATCAGCAAAAATATAAAAGATGAATTGCGTGATAATTTGATTGCAAAAATTAAAAATAAAGAAAATGTTTTTAAAGGTATTATAGGTTTTGAAGACTCTGTAATTCCAGAAATTGAGCGAGCTATATTATCGCGTCACAACATGAATTTGCTGGGCTTGCGTGGACAAGCAAAAACTAGAATTGCCCGACAAATTACAGAACTATTAGATGAGTACACTCCTATTGTAGCAGGTAGTGAATTGAACGATGACCCCTTAAATCCGATATCAAATTTTGCAAAAAATATGATAGCAGAACTGGGAGATAAAACTCCTATTGCTTGGTTGCATCGTGATGAAAGATATGTAGAAAAATTGGCAACTCCCGATGTATCAATTGCCGATTTAATTGGCGATGTAGACCCCATAAAAGCTGCAAACTTGCGACTGAGTTATGCCGATGAACGGGTGATACATTATGGTATCATTCCACGTAGTAACCGTTGTATATTTGTTATAAACGAATTGCCCGATTTGCAAGCAAGAATTCAGGTTGCATTATTTAATATATTACAAGAAGGCGATATACAAATTCGTGGATTCAAATTAAGAATTCCATTGGATATACAATTCATTTTTACGGCAAATCCTGAAGACTATACAAACAGAGGCAGTATCGTTACACCTTTGAAAGACAGGATTGGCAGCCAGATTCTAACACATTATCCCAAAAGTATAGAACTATCGAAACAAATTACTGCACAGGAGGCTAGATTGAGTGAGCAGCAAAAAAACAATATTATAGTAGGCGATTTAATTGCAACTATTATAGAACGTATTGCATTTGAAGCCAGAGAAAGTGAGTATGTAGATAGCAAAAGTGGTGTCTCTGCCCGACTTACCATTTCTGCTTACGAAAATTTGGTAAGTACTGCCGAGCGGAGAATGTTACTAAACGGAGAAGCGAAAACATTTGCCAGAATTAGTGATTTGGTGGGTGTAATTCCCGCAGTGAATGGTAAGATAGAATTGGTATATGAAGGTGAGCAAGAAGGTGCGGGTATTGTGGCTCAGAACTTATTGGGCAAAGCAATCCGCAATGAATTTACACAATTATTCCCCGACCCATCCAAACTGAAAAAGAAAAATTCGCAGAGTCCTTATGATACAATTGTAAACTGGTTTGGCGAAGGAAATATATATGAAATATTGTTATTGGAAAGTGAGAAACAATATAAAAAAGATTTAGAAAGTATACCAGGTTTAAGCGATTTTGTAGAAGAATATATTCCCAAACTTAACAAGACTGAAAAGCTAGTAATGATGGAATTTGTACTATTCGCAATGGCTGAACATTCGCTCATCGGCAAGAGTACCGTTGTTCGCGGTGTCCAGTTTAAAGATATACTGGGTTCTATGTTTTCTGAGAAGAATTTGTTTAAGGATTTATAATATTATATAAATTTACTGGTTCCGTCGGCTGAAGCCAGACGGCAATAGTTAAGTTGAAAAATTTTATTGCCTTCTGGCGTCAGCCACTAACTACTGACCACTATTTACTGATTACTCCCTTAAACATTAAACCTAAAGTGCATCACATCCCCATCCTGCACTATATATTCTTTTCCTTCAACACCCAGTTTTCCTGCATCTCTACAAGCTGATTCACTACCAAGTGTAACGAAATCATTATAATGAATTACCTCGGCACGGATAAATCCTTTTTCAAAATCGGTATGTATTACACCTGCTGCTTGGGGTGCTTTGTAACCTCTATATATGGTCCAAGCTCTTACCTCTTGCACACCGGCGGTAAAGTAGGTTTGCAAGTCCAATAACTTATATGCTGCTTTAATTAATTTAGAAACCCCCGATTCTTTCAAACCCATGCTGCTCAAGAAATCCAACTGGTCTTCCAAATTATCTAATGAGGCAATTTCACTTTCGATTGCAGCAGATATTATAATACATTCTGCACCTTCATTTTTAATAGCTTCCAATACATTTTTCACGTGGTCATTCCCATTTACTACTGCAGCTTCATCTACATTACAAACATATAATACAGGCTTGCTGGTGAGCAATTGAAAAGTATCTACTATCTCTTTTTCTACCTCATTAAACTCCACAGTACGGGCAGATTTTCCTTGCTCTAATGCATCTTTAATTCTTTCAATTAATTCCAACTCTTTCTTCGCATCTTTATCTTTCGATGCTTTATTATATCTGGCTTTTAAAGTTTCTAAATCTTTCAACTGAAGTTCAGTATCTATAATTTCTTTATCGCTTACCGGATTTACTTTTCCATCCACATGTATCACATTATCGTCGTCGAAACAACGGAGCACATGTATAATAGCATCGGTATTTCTAATATTTCCCAAAAACTGATTGCCCAGTCCCTCGCCTTTGCTGGCACCTTTTACAAGGCCGGCTATATCAACTATCTCCACCGTGGTAGGCACCACTTTTTGCGGATTAACCATCGATGAAAGTTTCTCCAAACGCTCATCGGGCACGGTGATAACACCCACATTGGGCTCAATGGTACAGAACGGAAAATTGGCCGCCTGTGCCTTGGCATTTGATAAACAATTAAACAGGGTCGATTTGCCCACATTGGGCAGCCCCACGATTCCACATTGTAATGACATATTTTTTTAATGATAAATTATGAATGATAAATTATAAATGATCTCTCTCTAAAATATTAGGCAGCTGACTCCCCTCTTGAGAGGGGGTGTGCCCGCCTGTGTGTTCGGCGGGGGTGTGTCAGACTAAAGCAACAATCCACCAACACCTTCCATATTTAACAGAAAAAGAACTATATAATTATCTGGTTTTACGCGGCAAAGATACATTATACAGCTTACTTATCATACCCCCACTGTCATCAAAAAAACTATTTGCCTATTGCCTTACTATACTTAAATTTGCACCAACAAAAGCCGCTCTAGCTCAGCTGGTAGAGCAACTGTTTCGTAAATAGTAGGTCGTGGGTTCGAATCCCATGGGTGGCTCAAAGATTTTAAGATCTAAATTCCCAATAGATCAATTTAACAAGTGATATTCGTGTTATCATTTGCAGGTACAAAGTGGTAAATTTTCCCATCATACTATCACAACTTTTATTAAGTACTTATTTATCATTTGCTTATGTTTATTTTGAAATTAATATTTTAAAACTAGCTATCAGCTATAAGAATTGGCACTTAAAATATGAAAAATATGGTGCTTTTTTGCTATATTTGCCTCATAATAAACACTAAACACATGAAAAAACATTTACTTATTATTATCATTTTTTCAGCAATTAATTTTCCCCTCTTTGCTCAGGTAGGTATCGGAACTGTCACTCCTGACAGCTCGGCTATACTAGAATTAAATTCAAATACAAAAGGATTTCTCGCTCCTAGAATGACCGCAGTGCAAAAAAATGCAATTAGCCTACCTGTGCAAGGTTTAATTATATACCAAACTGATAGCATTGAAGGATTATATACATACAATGGGACCATGTGGGTGGCTGCAACTGCATCCGGCAATTTTGTGGATTTAAGCACCAACCAAAGTATTAATGGAACTAAGACTTTTTATTCTGACTTATATGTGAATGGTGTAAGACTAGGATTAGGAGCTGGCAACGTTTCATCTAATATGGCTATTGGAGACAAATCACTATATTCAAATACAAGTGGTAAATGCAATACAGCAATAGGGTTCAACACATTGAGAAATAATAACTCTGGATTTAACAATACTGCCATAGGTGATTCTGCTCTTTATAGCAATATCTATGGATATAACAACACAGCTGTTGGTTATTCAGCTTTGCTATCTAATACTTATGGCAACTACAATACAGCCCTTGGCGATAATGCACTTTATTACAATACAACTGGCTTTGAAAACACAGCAACTGGTACCTATGCATTGCATAAAAACACAACAGGTTATTGGAACACTGCCAGTGGTTCAACTTCCATGTATCTGAATACAACGGGTCATGAAAATACTGCAAATGGATATCAATCATTGTTTTCGAATATTTCTGGGAGTTATAATACCGTTTATGGTTCGCAGGCCATGTATACTAACTCAACAGGATACAATAATACAGCTATAGGTACTGGAGCACTTTATAACAATTCAACAGGACATGACAATTTAGCAATTGGACTGTACGCACTATTAGCTAACAATAGTGG
Organism: Flavobacteriaceae bacterium; assembly: GCA_025363675.1. Lineage (GTDB taxonomy): Bacteria > Bacteroidota > Bacteroidia > UKL13-3 > UKL13-3 > CANJUD01. The sequence continues at coordinate 6,060 of JANYDJ010000265.1, forward strand.
GTCCGATAACACTGGTATTGGCAATAACGCACTAAATAGCAATACAGGTGGAACATATAATACTGCAGTTGGATCATATGCTTTGTATAGCAGCACTTCTGGATCTTCAAATACGGCGAATGGATATAGTTCACTCTATTCCAATACTAGCGGCTATGAGAATACAGCCACTGGTTTATTATCTTTGTATTCTAACACAACAGGCTACCAAAATACTTCCATCGGAAATATTACCCTTACAGGAAATACATCGGGAAACAGGAATACAGCAATAGGCTATTCTTCTTTGGTTGCTAATGGAACTGGTACTGTAAATACTGCTATTGGGGTGCAGTCTTTATCTAATAATAGTTCTGGATCAGATAATGTTGCTGTTGGATTTCAATCTCTATATAATAATACCACTGGTTATTATAATACAGTGATAGGCGACTATGCACTATATAATAATACATCTGGTCATGGCAATACTGCATTGGGTTATGGTGCTTTTTATAATGGAACTGGCTATGTAAATGCAACCGGTGTAGGCTATGGTGCTGTTATAACTGCCAGTGACCAAGTAAGGCTTGGCGATGCATCTGTAAGCAGCATTGGAGGCTATGCCAGCTGGACTAACGTGAGTGATGTGCGTTTTAAAAAGAATATTAAAGAAACTGTTCCTGGACTTTCATTTATATTAAAACTTCGTCCAGTAACCTATAATTTAGATATGGAAGCCATAGCCAAATTTAACCACACACCTGACAGCTTGAGAATTAAAGAGAGTGAAATACTAAAAGGAGCAATGCTACAAACAGGATTTATTGCCCAGGAGGTTGAAAAATCGGCTAACGAAATTGGATATAATTTTAGTGGAGTTGACAAGCCCAAAACTAATAAAGATAATTATGGATTGCGTTATGCCGAATTCGTAGTGCCTTTGGTAAAAGCAATGCAAGAGCAACAAAAAATGATAGAAGAGCAGCAGAAACTTATTATAGAAATGCAAGCTAGAATTAAAGCTCTAGAAAAGCGATAATATGTATAATGCAAACAAATATCAATTGAAATATTTTAAATTTGATCGATTACTTTGCAACCCAATTTTAAATTAAAATAAGCTATAATTTGTTTATTCAAAATATAGGTATTACATTTGTCTTCTACAATAAATTAGTGGTATATGAATATTAGATTTACTAAAATATTTTTCTCGGTTCTTATTAGTTCGTTTTCCCTTTGTTGCATGGCTCAAGACATGCACAATCAAGGAGGTAGTATTTATATAAGTTCAGGGACTACATTACATAGTGGCGGAAATTTGGTAAACCATACAGGCAGTACCGTTCAAAATAATGGCATCTTTACGGTAAGTGGTAATATGACAAACCAAGCTTCATTTACCGGAACAGGAAAAATTACCCTGATGGGAACCGCTGCTCAAACGCTTGATATGGGAAATGATAGTGTATACGATTTAATCATGAATAATACCGCAAACGCTTCTCTCAATAACTCAACAGTGGTATTGCACAATCTCGATTTTCAAAACGGTAAACTTATATTGGGTTCTTATAATTTAAGTATTATAGAAGCTGCAAATATTACAAATGCATCATCTAGTAAATATATAGTTACAGATGGTACTGGCACCTTAATACAAAATGGTATAGGCACTAGTGGCAGAACAGGCACCATCGATTTCCCGGTGGGCAGCAGTACTGCATACAATCCAGCAAGTATTAACAATACGGGCACCAAAGATAATTTATCGGTAAAAGTGTATCCTACACTATATAATACTTATACAAGTGGTATAGGAAGCGGTGGCTCATTAAGCAGCAACAAAGAAGTAGACCGTACTTGGATTGTGAATGAAGCTACAAGTGGTGGAAGCAATATCACACTCACTTTGCAGTGGAGCAGTGCCGATGAAGATGTTTCATTTGTGCGTAGCAACAGTGCCATCGCATTATATAGCAATGGTGCATGGGTAATGAATAATACCGGCGGCGGTGCTGCAGGTGGCTCCGATCCCTATACACGTTCTCGCAGTGGGCTATCAACTTTTGCAAATACCCCTTATGGAATTGGTAGTAGTGGCTCGCCATTGCCTGTAGAATTTTCTGCATTTGATGTGGTGAAACAAAATTTGGATGCACATATAACATGGGGTACCGCAACACAATATAATGCAAATAATTTTGAAGTGGAAAGAAGTTTTGACGCCATACATTTTGAAACCATTGGTACTGTTCCTGCACTAAAAAATGCAAATGCCAACAACTATTCTTTCGATGATAAATTGGTTTTGCAAACCATGATCAAATCAAATCTCACCAATGTATATTATCGTATCAAAGAAGTAGATGTGGATGGCAAAACACAAAGCACCGGTATTAAATCTTTGCAAATGCAGGGTAATACTACCACTGCAAGTATGAGTATGGAAAGTGTGAAACTAATGCCCAATCCTTATACCGATAATTTTGCTATGCTATATAATATGAACTGCAATATGCGGGTCGATTTTAGATTGTTGGATATGAGCGGAAAATTAATATATAGCCAAAGTGCGAATGCCGTGAAGGGCTTAAACCAGTTTGAGTTTAAAGGGTTAGATCACTTAGCACAGGGTGTTTATATGGTAGAGGCACATTTGCAGAATGGAGAAAAACAATTATATAAAATTGTAAAGAACTAGTCTTCCTCTTTTGCTCACACTATAGTTGTTGTTTGATATGAATTGATAAATCCATTATCTTTGAAGCGTTAAAATCAATTCTGTTATGGTGAAACAATTACTCATTATCTGCTTTATATTTCTACTTACCTGTTCCATGCGAACAAACACCCAAGAGTCTTTTGAAGGGGTGCTCACCTATAAGATTACCTTCACCCCAAAAAATCCAAATGAAAAATATAATGAGTATCAACGAAAAAAATATGGAGATACGCTAAATTTATATATATCTAAAAACGGCGACTATAGAAGAGAATATCCTACCAGTGGCGAGATGGGATTTGATTATTATATATATTTAACACAAGCCAACAAAGCTTATCTGAAATGGAGAAATCAAGACACGTTAACTCCCTTCGATTGTTCGAAAAATAGTTTGCAATTAAAAAGTGAAACCGAAAAACCGGTGCAAACTATTCATGGTGTTGCCTGCAAAGGTTACTGCATCTCGCTGGTCGATAGCAGCGGCCGACCACCACAAGTAGCTATACTTACCTACTATTATCCTACAAATAAAGAATATCTAGACCCCAGTTTATATAAAAACCACAACGAATTTTTCTATAATAAAATAATGTCCAAAATTCAAGCTCCTTACTATAAACATATATTGGATATGGGCAGGTATGAAATTGCATTTGAACTGGTAAAAACTGAAAAGAAAAAATTGCCAGAAGAACTGTTTAGGGTTAGGAATTAGTAGTTAGTAATCAGTAGTTAGTAATTAGTGGTTAGTAGCTAATAGCTGACGCCGCACGGCACTTGCTCCTTACTCCCTTCTCCTTATTCCTTATTCCTCATTAACCATTAACCATTAACCATTCATCTTCTCTTACCCCTTGGGGAAAACTCAGTTCTACATATAAATCTCCATCCTTTATTTTTGCACCCGATGCAAAAAACCATTAGTTTCTTATTCTATTTTTTATTGGGTTTAGGTAGTGCTTTTGCCCAGTACATGCCCCGTTTGCCTATCGACACTGCGGGCGAGCGTTGGGTGGATTCCGTATTTCATAGTTTAACGCCCGAGCAAAAAATTGGGCAGTTGTTTATGCTTTCCGAGTTTAGCGACAGCAATCAAAGTCTGGCTATCGAAAATGAATGTTTGATTAAAGAGTATGGTATTGGCGGCTATTGTTTTTTTAAGGGAGGTCCTTTGCGTCAGGCTATATTATGCAATAAACTGCAATCGTTTAGTAAAATACCGATGCTTATTTCAATGGATGCAGAATGGGGGCTGGCCATGCGTTTGGACAGCACTATCAGTTACCCGAAACAAATGGCTTTGGGTGCAGCAGCCAACGAAAAACATTGTTATATATTGGGTCAGCAAATGGCCGAACAGTGCAAAAGACTGGGCGTGCACCTTAGTTTTTCGCCCGTTGCCGATGTAAACAACAATCCCCTTAATCCCGTAATCGGCGACCGTTCATTTGGTGAAGATAAAATAAAAGTGAGCAAACGGGCAGTGCAATATATGAGAGGCCTGCAAGATGGCCATGTGCTGGCCTGTGCCAAGCATTTCCCAGGGCATGGCAATACCGAATCCGATTCGCATCTCGATTTACCGATTATACACCAACCATTATCAGAAATTGATACGGTAGAATTATATCCTTTCGCACAATTATTTGCCAATGGTGTGGGCTCGGTGATGGCTGCACATTTATATATTCCAAGCATTGATAGTACGCCCAATTTAGCTACCTCTTTATCAGAAAAAGCTGTAACGGAACTATTACAAAAAAAGATGAATTTTAATGGGCTTATTATTACCGACGGGCTTGCCATGAAAGGGGTTGCAAAATTTTTTACCCCGCACGAACTCGCCCTTAAAGCCCTGCAAGCAGGCAACGATATATTATTATGTGCCGAAGATGCTCCACAATCTATTACTTATATATTAGAATCGATAAAAAAAGGTAAACTTAATAGGGCTGATATTGATAACCGCGTGAAAAAAATTCTGGCAACAAAATACTGGGTGGGGTTAGGAAATTACAGAGCTATCGATACCACCAATCTATATAATGATTTGAACAAGCCCGCGTATTATGAAGAAAGACAACTGATGGCTCAAGATGCTATATGTTTGGTACATTTACAAAATAAATTATTGCCCCTAAAATCGGAGCAAGATATAGTAGCTGTATCTATAGGAACTGGCCAACAAACACGCTTTCAGGAGATGTTGAACTTATATAAACCCATGAAAATAATTGCGATAGATAAATATCAGGGAAAAGAATATTTTGATTCTATTTTACATATACTCAAAAAAGCAGATATAGTAATTGCATCAGTACAAAATACAAGTAGGTTTTTAAACAGGCAATTTGGTTTAACCAGTAACGAAATTAATTTTGTGAATGCACTTCCGCGTAACAAAACATTATTGGTACATTTTGGAAATGTATATGCCCTCGATTCGTTTAATAATTTTAAAAACATAATCAATGCAAATGAAGATTGGGTTCACTATCAGGAAGCAACAGCCCAATTAATGGCGGGAAGTATATTTAGGGAACAACAGGCCACACTTCCTGTTTCGGCATCAAAAGAATATAGTTATAATATGGGTGAAGGGTTTCCTTTTCTGCGTTCGCCTTATCATGATTTAAATACATCAGCAGCAAAATTATTAGAACATAAAGTTGATAGTATTATACAAGGGGCCATTGCTGCACATGCTACACCCGGCTGCCAAGTGCTGGTATCGCACCAGGGCAGGCTTGTATTACACAAAGCTTATGGAACACATACCTATACCGATAGCTCATTGGTAAAATTAAACGAACTATATGATATTGCCTCCGTAACAAAAATTATGAGTACCACACTTGCTGTTATGAAATTGGTTGAGAATGGCGATATAAAACTGGAAGAAAAACTAAGCACCTATCTCAAAGATTTACGCAAAACAAATAAGAAAGATATGCTTATTAAAGATGTGCTCACCCACCGTGCAGGCTTGCAAGAATGGATTCCCTTTTACCAATACACGTTAATGGATAAGCAACCCAGCCCTTATATATATATGAACCGCAAATATGAAAACTATACTATACAAGTAGCCGATAGTTTGTGGATGAACGAAAAATATATTGATACGCTATGGTATACTATCTACAAATCGTCGCTAGTTGAGCCCGGCAAATATGCTTATAGTGATATTGGATTTATATTGTTACAAAAACTAATTGAAAAAGTAAGCGGCAAAAAACTAGATGATTATATGAATCGTAATTTTTATGGCCCCATGGGCTTAGTTACCACCACTTATAATCCATTGCAGAAATTTGAACGCAGCAAAATTATTGCTACAGAGTATGATAGTAGTTTCAGGCAACAATTAGTTCATGGATATGTGCACGATCCCGCTGCTGCTATGATGGGCGGTGTGGCCGGACATGCAGGTATTTTCTCCAATGCATTTGATATATATCAACTGATGCAAATGTTAATGAGCAATGGAAGCTATCAGGGCAAAAAATATCTGAATCCAGAAACAGTTTCACTATTTAATAGTGTGTACTACCTTGGCCTGCGTCGTGGGTTGGGATTCGACAAACCTGAAACCAATAGCGACAAAGCAAGCCCGTGTACCAAATATGCATCGCCACAAACCTTCGGCCACCAAGGCTTTACGGGCACCTGCACTTGGGCCGACCCCACCAATGGTATTATAATAGTTTTCTTGAGCAACCGTGTAAACCCTGATGCAGCAAATACCAAGTTGAGTAAAATGAATGTGAGAACTGCGGTGCAGGATGCGGCTTATGAGGTGTTGGTGAAGTGAGTGTTTAAGATAAAAAGCTTAAGTATTAGAACAAAATAGATTTAAACAAACGATAGAAAATGAAAAATATTTGCGAAAAGAAATAAACCTATAAGTTGATTAAATGAAAATTGTTCCTATATTTGCAGACAAGTTGTTTTCTATTCATTATGATGGTGAGGAAGTTAATGAACTTGATAGACTTTTAAGTTTATGGAACAATGTATTGGAAGTTTTTGAATTTGTTAAACAAAACATTTCTGACGCTCCTAAAAACAAGTCAATTAAGGAGCTATCAGAACAAATTATTGAAAATGCCGTTGAAATTGACAATACGCTTAATGAACTATCCCAAAATAACAATAGAAATTTGGACGACTTTTTTAAACCCCTAAATAATCAAGAATACAGAATTATCGAATTATCGAAACAAAAAGGCCGTAAAAACTATTTACGTATTTATGCATTAAGAATTGACACTAATTGCTATGTTATTACAGGAGGAGCTATAAAGTTTCACCATTATATGGATGCCAGACAACATACAGCTAATGAACTGATAAAAATTGAAAAATGTAGAAACTATTTAAAAGAGAATAATGTTATAAATATGGATTCTTTTTATGAATTTTTAAACGAAGATATATGACTAATAAAGAAAAATTTTTAACCCTAGTTTCCAATGAGAAAACTTCTACATTAGAAAATGCAAAAGAACGCATAAGAAATAGAGCTATGCTTAGGGAATCTCAAAAAATTGCTTTGAAAGTTCTCGTAAAGTTAGATGAGTTGGGTTGGTCACAAAAAGATTTAGCAAGGGAAATGAAGGTTAAGCCACAGCAGGTAAATAAGATGGTACAAGGTAAAGTAAACTTTACAATTGATACGCAAATAAAATTACAAGATATTTTGAATATTCCCATATTAGCTACTTATTATGAAAAACAGTTTAAAGAAATTGAGGAATTGATTCTAAATTTTGCAAGCAGTAGAATATATGAAGCAGAAGAAATGAATCAAATTCAAAATTTAAACAATTTATACGAAAATTCAGTTCACATATACAAAAAAAGTGAAATAGAATATAAATTACCTGCGTAATGAAAAAAACAGATGAAATAGGATTTATTCTTCAAGGTATAAAAACTGAACAATTTGCAGTACTAGCAGAGAATTATAATCAAAAAAAAGAAATGGGTTTGGGTACTGAGGTTCAGTTCAAATTAGATCAAACAAATAAACATATTGGTGTTTTCATTGGATTTGAGTTTATACAAAATAAAAAAGTCTTTATCAAAATTTTAGTGAGCTGTCATTTTAAAATTAAAGACGAATCTTGGGATAAGTTTAATAATATCAAAAAGAATAATCTAAATGTGCCTAAAGGTTTTTTAGCTCATATAGCAATGATTACAATAGGAACAACTAGAGGTGTTTTATTTGCAAAAACTGAGAACACTTCTTTTTCAAAATTCATTATTCCAACACTAAATGTTTATGATATGATAAATGAAGATGCCTCATTTGCTCTTAATAAAGAATAAAACTAAGTAGCTTACATAGTTTGGCAATAGAAATTTTTTATATTATTAATATACAATCCTACTGCACTATCGCCTCTTTCGCACTCACTGCCGATGCTTTAAAAAAACCTAACGCATTGCCACTTATATTTCCTTTATAGGGTGCTGGCGGCGGAGCAAACAAACTCTGCTGACGAACGGCATTATTGATAATCTGAAAATAATAATTAAAAGCATTGGTGCTAAGGGAATGGATTTCGATACGAACCTTGTCACCCTTCTTTACCGGGCGACCCACATATACATCCTTGGCCTGGTTGCCATCAATAAACTGATCGTTTGTAAAATTAAGATCGTTGAGGGTATTGAATGCAGTATCATTTCTAAAAAAGTAGGCGATATAATTATCCCCAAGTCCGGCTGGATCGGTGTGGCTAATATTGGTAAATTTATTATAAGGACTGCCCGGTCTGCCAAATGGGAAATCGACAAAATACAAACTATCGAAATGGGTGTTGCGGTTTAGTTTATCGGTGGCCGTATATTCTACATTATTATATAATACTTTTAGGGTATAGGTATTTCCAATTACCCCTTTCATACTTTTACCATAATACACTCCACTGCCCACGGGCTTCTCTGTTAGGGTATCAGTAACTGTATTGTCGGTTATGGTAACCAAATCAGCTTTTACTTTCGGATAATTTGTTTGGTCGAAATAGGCCAGACTAAGGGTTAAATTTACTTTGGCAAAACTGTCGGAATATATAACAGCATCTATTACCAAACTGCTCTGCTGGTCTTTGGGTAAATCTACTTTTATCACATCTTGGCACGATGATAGAAACAGGGAAGTAGCAAACAATATATATAATACTTTATTTTTTATCAAGATATTTTTCATGGTATACAATATTAAAAATTAAAATTATAAGTTACTGCGGGTATTATAGAACCGAATACTGAAATTCTAACTGCCTCCGTAGCTCCCGTATCAGGATTTTGGCGAAAGAAAAGTGAATATGCATTACGCCTTGAAGTAATATTATATGCAGAAAACACCCATTCTCCTTGCCAATATTTCTTTTTATTGGGTTTAAAACTTACTGATAAATCTGTTCTAAAATAATAAGGTACACGAATGCTGTTTCGCAAACTGGCTTGCCCTAAAGTATATCCCTGATAAGAAAATTTTTGTGCCATGCCTGTAATGGGTGCACCGGTACTATATACACAATTGCTTCCAATAGTCCATTTTTTAGTGAGCTCGTACGAGGCTGTGATACTTAAATTATTGGTTTTATCATAAGGTGCAAAATACCATTTATCGTCGTTGATGCCATTTATTTGTCGGCGTGTTCGGCTGTAAGTATAGCTTATCCAACCGGTAAGTTTGCCCTCTGTTTTACGAACAAAAAACTCAGCACCATAGCTATATCCGATACCTCTCAGCATTTCTGTTTCAAGTGCCGGATTGGCTATTAACTGTGCCCCACTTTTAAAATCTATTACATTTGTATATTTTTTATAAAATACTTCCACAGATGTTTCATATATATTCTTTTTGAAATTTTGGAAATATCCCAAAGCTACCTGATCGGCAATTTGCGGTTTGAAATAATTATCGCTGGGCCAATATATATCGAGAGGTGTGGCAGCACTTGTTTGGGTAATCAAATGTATATTTTGGCGGGTGCGGTTATAACTCCCTTTAACAGAACTTGCACGATTTAATGAATATTTAAACGAGAAGCGGGGCTCTAGTCCTTGATAGAATTTAATAATTTTGCCCGCTTCATATACGGTGGTATCCGTAATTTGGGCAGCAATTCGATTATTGGGATCCTTATAGGTATATACACTCGATTTCCCAATCTGTGCAAAACCATTGTATCTGATACCATACTGAAGCGTTAGTTTTCTATTAACAGTTTGTTCGTTGCTTATATATAAATTGGGCTCTAAAGCAAATTTTTTCTCCATTTTTATCTGATTGATAAAAGAGCTTTTTCCAACCACAGGATCTGTTTGACCTGGGTTAAAATTATAGTATATCAAGTTTCCGCCAAACAATAAAGTATTGTTTGAATTTATATAATAAGTATGATCATATTTTACATTATAAAACCTAATATTGGAAATCCATTTAAAAGCACTACTGCCTTGTGTAGAGCCTAAATCGTAATTATAGTTACTTACAATACCGGTAATATTTGCAAAGTGTTTTCGGTTGGCATATAAATGATTCCAACGCAGGGTAAGGTTTTTATTTCCCCAACTGGTAGCAAAAAAATCGGCAAAGCCAAAGGCATCTCTACCATAATAACCGCTTATATATAATCGGTTGTTTTTATTAAGTATATAATTAAATTTTGCATTAAAATCGGTAAAATTTATCGCACTTTTTTTAAGAGCATCGTTACTTGACAGCGGAAAAAATAAATCTATATAACTACGTCTGAAAGCAATCATATAAGAACTTTTATCTTTCACTATTGGACCTTCTAACATTATTCGTGAAAATATGCTACCGATACCTCCACTGCCATGAAATTTTTTCATATTCCCGTCCTTCATTCTTATATCAAGTACCGATGATAAACGCCCACCATAATTGGCAGGGATACCGCCTTTAATAAGCTTTACATCTTTTACCGCATCGGGATTAAACACGGAGAAAAAGCCGAGAGCATGCGATGAATTATATATAGGAGCCTCATCCTGCAAAATTAAATTCTGATCGACCGATCCACCGCGTACATTAAATCCTGTGGCCCCCTCTCCCACTGTAGAAACACCGGGCAATAATTGTATAGACTTTATAATATCAACCTCGCCCAACACAGCAGGTATTTTTTTGATGGTGGCCGACGAAAGCTGCACCGTGCTCATCTCTACTTTCTCTACATTTTTATTGCTTCTTTTTTCTTTAATAGTGACCCCTTGCAGTTCTTTTACCAAGGTCACCAAATCTATGTTCAATGTAATATCGGAAGCAACCACAATTTCCTTGATATAAACCTCAAAATTTGCAGCCTGACAACTAATTTCATAATTACCCTTGGGCAATGCTAAGGAGTAAAAACCATAACTATTGGTGCTTACCTTATTGTTCTTATCTTTTATGGTAATGCTTGCACCACTAATATCTTCACCATTCTGGGCGTCTTTTACGTGCCCACTGATATTATAGGATTGAGCAGAACTAAAAAAACTATTGATTAATAGAAAGGATATAATTATAAATTTCATACGTTGGGAATATAACCCTGCGAAATTGCTTTTGTTTTTGCTAGGTGAAAAAATATAATTCATAAAACAAAAAATTGAGGAGCCAAACGGTGTTTTTTAAAAGGTGAAACAACTTTGGAGGTGGGAAACAGTTTTTATGCAACGGGAGCTAACATCAACTGATACTATTATACTATTTATAAAAAAAACAGTATTCCGAAAAAAAATCAGAAAAGACTTTTAATATTTATCAGTATAAAACTTCATGTGCTCATACATGATATTCGATTCCCAATAGGGTTTTTGGCGGGTACGAAAACCAAATTTTTCATAAAATCCCATCAGCTCGGTGGGGCATCCCAAAGTGAGTTTTAAATTTTTAGGAATATCGGCCATCATTTTTTCCATAAGTGCTTGTCCTACTCCTTGGCCCCTATATTCTTTAAGCACACACATTCTTTCAAATTTATAACCCGACCCTCCTTCTCTCCATCTAGCAGCACCCACAGGTACATCATCGAGATAAGCTACATAATACCGGCATTTGTTTTCCTTATCATATCTGTCAAACTCATCATTGGTAATCATTCCCAACTCATCAACAAAAACGGCATGGCGGATTTTGAAGTTGTTTTCCCTATCTACTGAACTATCTACCTTCTTAATTTCTATCATAAATTCTTGCCGTTTTAAGGCATTATTACATGGCAAAAATAGGTGAAAAAAAACGGTTATATATTTTTTCGTTGTTTTTTTATTGTCAAATGAATGTTAAATGATGCCATTGGAAACTTATTTCAAAGAATTTACTTTTTGTAAAATTTCTCAACTCTATTTGCCAATTCCCACACATCACTAAAAGAATTATATAAAGGTACCGGAGCTACCCGAATTACATCAGGTTCACGCCAATCGGAAATGATATGGTACTTGGCCAGGTATGAATGCAATTTCTTGCCATTCTGTTTTGCTACTATTGATAGCTGACAGCCACGATGATCGGGGTGCTTGGGGGTGAGGATGGAGATATCATCGATAGCCAAACTGTTTAGTGAATACTCTAAATAACCCGTGAGCAACACACTTTTTTTACGCAGATTTTTGATGCCCGCTTGGTCGAATATTTCGAGCGATGCCCGATGAGCCGCCATGGGCAAAATTTGTGCATTGCTTAGTTGCCAAGCTTCTGCTGTGGGTGTTGGGTCAAAATTCTTTTGCATTAAGAATCTTGTCTTTTCATTATTGCCCCACCATCCCTCAAAACGGGGAATAGTTTTGTCGGCCACATGTTTCTCATTTATATATACACCCGAAGTACCACCCGGACCTGAATTCAAATATTTATAAGTACACCACACCGCAAAATCTACCTTCCATTTATTCAGTTGCAAGTGCAAATTGCCCGCAGCATGTGCCAAATCGAAACCTGCCAAAGCACCTACCTGGTGGGCAGCCTCCGTAATCTTATCCATCTCGAAAGCCTGACCTGTATAATAGTTTACACCACCCATCATTACCAAAGCCAAACTATCTCCATGCTCCTTAATCGTATTTATAATATCATCGGTACACAGATTATTTTTGCCTTCTTTTGGCTTCAATTCTATTAAAGTTTTTGCAGGATCAAGCCCATGAAATTTAATCTGCGATTCCAAAGCATATCGATCGCTTGGAAATGGATTATGCTCCATCAATATTTTAAAACGTGTTTTGCTGGGGCGATAAAAACTTACCATCATTAAATGCAAATTGGTGGTGAGATTATTCATTACTACCACCTCTTTATTTTTGGCTCCCACAAGTCGGGCTGTCATACCTGTTAGATAATGGTGGTATCTGAACCAATCGAATTTTTTTTTGAAATGCCCCTCCACACCTAATTCTGACCATGCTTCCAGTTCATCGTTCACTGCTTTTTTTACTGATTTGGGTTGAAGCCCCAAAGAGTTTCCGCAAAAATATATTTGTTTCTTGCCTTTAATTTGGGGGAAATGAAACTGCTTGCGGAAGTGAGCTAAGCTGTCTTCTTTGTCTAACTGCTTGGCGAATTCTTTGGTGTTGTCGTATTTCATAAAATGTTTAACTGTGATTCTCCAACCCATACTGGGTTGTATCTATTGTTCTATTACTTTTATTATAAAGCTTTAACCCTTGCGGGGTCATTGTTATAGTCTGAGAAATATATTAAGGAATTAATACAATCATCGAAATCTCAACTCTCGCATCCCTAGGCAATCGCGATACTTGTACAGTCTCACGAGCAGGGGGCATTACCGTGAAATAGCTTCCATAGATTTCGTTAATGGCTGCAAAATCATTTAAGTCAGTACAAAAAATGGTGGCTTTAATTACGCTGTCGAAATTGGTTTTTGCTTCGGTTAATATCGCTTTGATATTTTCCATTACCTGCTTGGTCTCGGCTTTAATATCGCCAGTAACCATAGTACTTGTAGCAGGGCTTAAAGGTATCTGACCAGATACGTAAAGCATGTTGCCCACTTTTATTGCTTGGCTATATGGGCCAATGGGTTGCGGGGCATTTTCAGTTTTTATAACTTCTTTGTGCATAGTTGTTTTATTTTTGCCGTTCTTATTAACCCCCTGACCCGATGAAAATTGTATGCACAGGCACAACGAAGCAGCAAGAAGAACTGCGTGCAAAGTTAAACGATGTTGAGTTATCATATTGTAATGTTGATGAATTTGTTGCGGCAAACCTACAAGATTTTGACCTAATTATTGATTTAGATTTTGATGCTGACCCAATAACAAAATCAAAACTGTTTGAAAATATTTCTGGTAAATGTATTTTATTGGGTGCAACACAAACAAATTTATATACTCATTTTTCAAATCCGACAGTTAACGCACCAAAAAATTATATAATAGGTTTGAACAACCTTAGTGGATTTATTAATAAACCCATTTGGGAAATGACTGTATTGAATACTGGTAGTGCGGATAAATGGACTATTATATCGCAACAATTACAACTCGATTATAAAATTGTGGATGATCGTGTTGGCATGGTAACACCACGGGTAATATGTATGATAATTAATGAAGCCTATTATACAGTGCAAGAAGGAACTGCCACTAAAAGTGATATAGATACAGCAATGAAACTGGGCACCTCCTACCCTTTCGGTCCTTTTGAATGGGCAAGTATATTGGGACTAAAAAATGTATATCATGTTTTATCATCGGTATATGATGATACAAAAGATGAAAGATATAAGATTTGTCCGATGCTGAAGAAAGAAGCGGTGGGATAAGGCAGGTTCTGGTTGGTGGGGACACCATAACTGTTCGGAAGCTTTTGATGTTCGGTAAAATGTCGCGTCCCTAAAGGGACTTGGTGTGGG
>JANYDJ010000040.1 GCA_025363675.1 Flavobacteriaceae bacterium
GTTTTAGTTTGTTCGTGCTAGCAGTATCATATTGTTTGATGATATTGTTGGGATATTCTATCGTCCATTTCCTCTGTTGTATAATACTGTTTCCGCCGCTGCTGTCTGTAAGGGTGATGGTGCTGTTGCCGCAGCTTGTTATATAGTTTGGGGTGAAGGTAGGGTTAGTTGCAGTTTCAAAAAGTACATTTTGTATGACTGCAGCACTATCATAACAGCCTAAGTTTTTGGTGGTGGCATAATATATATAACTGCCATTGGTATCCAATATACTATTATATACAAAAGTGCTTACCGTATCAGTGTTTTTTGTATATATAACCGTATCATAATTGCCAAGATGCAGTGTGAGCGTATCACAATATTTGTATAATACTTTGATTTGTAAATGGTATTTGCCGCAGGTATAATAACCGGTGTTCTGCAGGCCCACATTGGGTTTGAACTTAATGGTTACGCTGTCGCCCACCCACTGCAGGTAGCCGCAGTTGCCCAGTTCACAGGCAAGTTTTATATAATAGCTGCCCGCTTTTTTGTATGGGTGTACCACACTTTTGCCCACCGCACTGTCTCCGTCTCCGAAATACCAGTTATAACTTTTGAAGGCACTGTCTGCATCTGCTGTAAAACGGGTGGTATCATAGCCACAGCCACCGGCACCTGTTACTCCAAAACGTGGATTAATACGCTTGATTGGGAAACTATGGCAAGGGAGATTATATGAACGATTATTTGATCCCGGTAACATCGTTAAACCATCAAATATTAATTCACAGCCTGCACCCCATACATCAGGATATTTGATATAGCTAAAGGTTCTATAGGTAGAATCCGTAGTCGCATGCCAATACAAGCGATTGTCTGGTCCAAGCTGGCATCCATAAAAACCAAATAATTTGCCTTTTTTGCCATATTTAAACGCTGCTAACACTTTGTTATTATAAGGTTTGATATTATATGTAGGCATTTGATAAACAAATAAAGTATCATTTTTTGAGGGGTTGAATAGCAATTTTGGTTTAAAATAATATATGATACTGTCATTGGGTGAGAAAGAATAAGTAACTTCACTTTCTGATTTTGGGGTTAGGCCTCTAGGATTACTTAATTTTCCTGTTTTTCTGTCAAAATCATATAAATAGTATTGTAAAGCATTTGGGTATGGATATACTCTTAGTCCTGGAGAAATAATCATTTTCCCATTATTAGATACTCTTAGGTAGGGGTCCATTCCATTTATTACTCCCGAAGGCCGACCATAGCATTTAGATATAACTGCGATTGTATCTACTCCTTTTTTTGTAAGTAAATAGGCATGCATAGTATAATCACTAGTCTTAAAAAGTACCCAGTAATCGGTATCATTGCTGTGTTTTATAAACCCAGCATTAGCTCCAAGCGAGTCTGTAATGTGTATTTTGTATTTTTCAAAACCACCTCTGCCACTGTCCAAATTATTGTTAAGCAAAAAATAATCTAGCCCTGTATATATTGATGCCAAAAATAAGTACACAAGAGAATCATTACCTGGGGCTGGAATGAAAAAATTATTGTCATTATGAGCATTCATTTTCCCCATAGTATTTAAGAGCTTATGCTCCTTGTTCCATACCAAACTATCGCCCCCAATATAATAAAGTAAATTACCATTACAGTCTGAAATTGCCTGAGGAAACTCTGGAGCAACAGAGTCATTATTAAGCTTGTGCATCTCGGATGTATAGAACTGGGCGGGGTTTTGGTTGAAGTTAATCCCCCCCCGCCAACCATATACCCAATTATTGGTTTGCTGTGCACCTGCATAAATGCAAAATATTGCAAACACTATTGATAAAAAAAATGATTTCATATAATTCTATTCCTTACCAGATTTTATAAGAATATGGCTCTTCTATGCAAATGTAATTACTATGTCTACAAAACAAAGTAAATAGTTGCCTGCAAGCAAAAATTATCTATTGGTTTGTTTTAATCATTTTTTGAGTAGATATTGTCTTTCCATCGGTATGATTGTATACCCGCACCAAATAGCAACCTACCGGTAAATTGCTAATATCAAATGAGGGCCTTGATTTTCCTTTTACATTTCCTGTCATTAATTGCTTGCCCATCATATCTAATAATATAAAACCCATAGCCGTTTCATAATTGTTCTCCAAAACTATATAGTCATTTGCCGGGTTTGGGAATATATTGATACTGTTATTTTTTATAGGGTCTTTAGTTTTGGGGAATATAGTTGGGTCGGTCTTAAAAGTTCCTCGACATGAACCCGTAGGGCCTGCAGCACCAGAAACCTTATTTGAAGCACCACTTGAAATGGTATGCCCATCTAAGCTAACAGTATTACTTACCCATTGCGGGGGATATCCACTAGCATAGTATATATTTGCGTTGCTCCCTGTTTTATACCAAGCTATATCCGCATAAGTATTTGTAGTTGAATTGGTGTTGCCATTAATATCAAAGAAATTTTCCCATTCTGTAGACATTGAACCTCCCTGTGGGTCAATATCCCCAACACCTACAATACCCCAATCGTTATTAAATATTTTATTGCATGTATATTCTAATTTTCTTAAATTGGTATAATTGGTGCTGTTGGTACAGGCAAGGCTCGTTGCAGTTGGGTCGCATTCAGGGGCTATCACCAAACCATATTTATTATTTTGAATATCATTTTCAGCTATAAGACCAGTGCAGTTATTGGTATAGTTATAATATTCTATACCTTTTAAAAAACTATATAGCGAATCGTTACTCATAATAAGATTATCTACTTGTGAAAGATTTACACCAGATACACCTGCTTTGCTAACGGTATTAATTATTCCACAAATATATATTGTTACCCTGTCTCCGTCAAAAACTTCAATTCCATGATTTACATTTCCTAATACCGATGATTGGTATATATATAAATCCTGAACATGTGATGCATATATCGCATCATTAAAATCTCCAGCAAAGTAACATTCGTTTACCTCGAAGCCCTCAATGCTGCAAATTGCAGGAGAAACATTGTGCATCTCTAAAGCATTCTCATCAAATGCACTTGCCCAATTATAGCAAACAAAAGTATTTTGTGCCAATTTAATGGTTTTGCTGTCATCAATATATATCATTTTTCTATAGTAATTATTGTTGGGTGTTGAGGGGAGATTTGTTGGAGTGAACATTGGGACAGTTTCCATCAAATAATTAAATGTACTATGATTAATATTCAAATTAACACCTTGGTTTCCACCAGCCCCACATCCGCTTTGTTCACCCACAAAGCTTCTCAAGTCTATGTGCTGATAATTATTTTCAAATAGATTATGGTCTAATGTAAGTATGGTATTATTATCTGCATATATGCCAATATAGGCATCATGAATTTCAGAATATGTTAGTGAAACAGTGGCACTATATGGATTATTTGCTGTAGTATTATCATACCCCTCAGCATAAATACCGCCCCATTTGTCACAACTACTAAAAGTAGTGTAATAACTAGTCAAAAAACCGCCATTAGCTTGACCAAGACCAGGGTCAGCTTTCCGTAGAATTATTTCAGCACCATCTTTCATAATTACAGAACAATTATTCATAACAACAGTAGCATCGGGTGGAATAACAATCATGCCTTCTAAAACAACAGTTGTATTTGAGAGACTAGTAATGCCTGGAGGGAAAATATAATTGGCAGTGTAAGTATTGGTAAGGCTACAACCTAGAGTAACTGGTATAGATATTTTGTTTCCACAAAATGCAGAAAAAGCTTCAATATAATAATTGCCTGCAGCTGTTGCAATGTAAGTACTTGAGTTGGCTCCTGCTATAGGAATTCCATTTCTGAACCATTGAAAATTTACGTAATTCATCAACGAAACATTCCCGCTTAAATCCAAAGTTAAAGTAGTTGGGAAACCCCCAGATGATGTGACAACAAAAGCTGAAGCTACTACCAAATGAATGCTCCCAGATGAACAAGTACCACCTCCATTGGTAGCATCGTAATGTAAATAATAATCTCCGTCAGAATAGGAATTTGAATAAGTTGTACCAGTTGATAAGTATGTTGGAGCGGAGCAAAGAACTCCAGGAGCACAATGGTCATCATACCAATAATAAGTGTAACCCCCTAGAGCAGTCGAAGTTAACATAACATTTGGATCGCAGCTATATACGTCAACCGCACCAGGGCATGGAGATTGGCTATATGCATAGTTGTATGTAGCTATTATTACTAAGAAAGTTAGTAATAATAATATTCTCTTGGCAAGAAAGGTTGCCGGCCTTTTAATTAATTTTTTCATGATTATAAATTTTAGTTGTTTTTAATTTTAAAAAATGGGCATGGATAAAAATTGAAGCATGCATAAACTACTTATTATATAATCCGCCGCCGCGGACAAAAAAGAAAAGTGCAATTCTTTATTGCAATGGAGAAGTTCGTTTGTTAAAATTCATAGCTAAATTATATTTGTTTCAGTGCAATTGTAGGGTATAAAAACATTCCCTCCTCATTAAAAATTCCACCGTTTCTGTGGTTTTATTATTGGGAAATTATATATAGGTTTCCGCAAAAAAAAACATACTATTCACTAGGTTATTGTGAATTGTAATTTTTTTTGAAAGGATTGAACCTCAATATTTATTTTTAAAAAAGTGATAAAAAAATTTGGAATATATATATATGCTCAATACGTGAGTTTATAATACCCCCTCATTTCCACACCAACTTATTCTCCAATATCCCCATATTATATTGTTGTATATATGCCTGCATAAATTTCAGCATTTCGGCTTGGGTGTGGTTAAGTAGATCGGTGGTATCATTATAATAGTTTAATACGGTTTCTCCGTCACTAATTAATACACTGTTGCCCATAATTAATTGATAGGAACTGCTCATATAATTTATAGAAAAAGAATTCTCCTTGTTATAATTACTCCACGATAATATATTGTGGTTAATGCCATACCGCTCGCATAAAACAGGTAAGATATCGGTTTGTTGTGCCAATGAATAAATGTGGTAGCCAACAGGATTTTGAGGGTCGAATATCATACAAGGAATATGATACAATTCTTTGCGTCCCTTGTCTCCACCAAGTTCGCCAATATGGTCGGCTACAATAACAAATCTGGTATTATGATACCAATCGGTGTTTTTTATTTTATCGAAGAACAATTGAAGTGCATCATCGGTATAATGTATAGTATTTAAAAAAGGGTTTTCTAAATCATTATATATATTCATTTCATTTTTGGGAATGGCATACGGTGGATGCGATGAAAGTGTAAATACGCTACTCACAAATGGCTTAGGCATTTTATCCAATTTGTCAGCATAAAATTGCAGAAACGGTTTGTCCCAGATACCCCAATTACCATCAAACTGACCTTGATCGGGAAAGTCTTCTTTACCATAATATTTATCGAACCCCACGGCTTGGGTATATTTATCAAAATTCATAGTGCCGGTTTTTCCACCATGAAAAAAAGAAGAATGATAGCCCTGCGGTTTAAGTAGACTTGCAATACTTGTTAATTGGTTACTGGCATAAGTAGAAGTGAGATAGGGCTCGTCCATTAAACCAGGAAACCCCGATAAAATGGCAGGTATGCCATCTATGCTCTGCTTGCCATTGGCATACATTCGTTTGAACACGGTACTGTAGTTTGCTAGCGAGTCGAGAAAGTGGGCCGATTTTTTTTTGTTGCCCCCCATCTCCAAAGCCTCCCACGACAAACTCTCCACTATAATAATACATAAGTTTTTCTTTTCTGCATTTGTATTTTGCCTAGGTGTAAAAATAGGATTAAAAGTGTTTTTTGCTTCCGCATCGCTCATGTATTTTTTGTTTTTAACAGTGGGCAACATCATGGCCTGTAGAAAACAAAAGGGAGAGTTCATCACCAACTGTGCATTGTTAGGGTTGTCGCCTTCAATTGCTGAAACTACCGACAATGGCCTCAATTGAAATCCGCCACGCACAGCCACCACACTTATTCCTATTATAAAAGTAACAAGGGTAGCAATATATAATAAAGAGGGTTTTTTTAAGGTAAGTGTTTTGATATGATAGGATGAGAATTTTTTGTTGACATACATCCATCCCCAAATAAAAACACCAAACAAAATTAAGCCCCACCAATACTGCACAATCCCCGAAAGTAGTATATTGAAAGCCCCATCGCCCGTGCGAAAAAAGAACATGATATTGAAACCAATACGCTTGAGCATGTACTTAAAATTATATATGTCGATAAAGTTGAGTATAAGTGCAGAAGCGTTGATTGCATAAAAATATATATTCTCAATTTTAACAGTCCATCTAATCGTATTTTCTAACCTAACGGGGTGGGTCCAATACAAAATTTGGGCAATTAAAATAAGTAATAAACTTGGCAAGTTTATTGAGAGTAATCCAGATAAGTCGAACCTTAAACCGCTAACAAAACATAAAATATTTTCTGATATCTTGTTCGATGAAAAAAAAGATGTATTTTCGCAAAAAAACAAAACCCTGCTGATGGAAAACAACAACATTAAAATGAGGAATCGTTTGATGAAAACAAGAATAAAGGGTGCTTTTTCTTTCATAAATATATGTGTGCAAAGATATGTTATTGTATTATTAAGTGCATATAGCTTTTCAAATATTGCCTATTCTCAAGTGCCTAGCATAGTAGTAGATTCGACTATTATACAGTTTTCGGGTTTGGTACTCACCAATGACAGTCTGATACCCTTGCCCTATACCACCATCAGTAATTTGCATGGCAAAATGTTGGCATTAAGCGATCGTGAAGGTTTTTTTACTTTTGTTTCACGCAAGGGCGACACCGTTGTTTTTAGAGAATATGGCTTTGTTCAAAAATCTTTTATTATACCTAAAGATATACAAGGTATGAAATATTCCATCGTCCAACTTCTCGATTCTAAAGCTGACACGCTGCAACCAGTTTATATAAAACCCTATCCCAGCAAACAAGAGTTTGACTACCGCATGGTGCACGATGAGGTACCCGACAATATGACCGAACAGGCAAAGGGCAGGTTATCGCGTGATAAATTAGATGAAGTAGCGAGGCAAATGCCTATGAATGGTAGTGAGAATTATCAAAACTATATGAAAACATATAGCGATAGGATGTATTGGAATGGCCAAACACCTCCAGTACGTTTATTAGATCCAGTGGCTTGGTCGCAGTTTTTTAAGGCTTGGCAAGATGGGCAGTTTAAGCGGAAGAAGTAACTAATTATATAATAATTCTTCTACTACGTCATGCTGAATTTATATATTATTTTCCCTCATTCACAAACTTATAACCCACGCCCCGCAGTGAGTGGAAGAATACCGGATTCTTTTGGTCTTTCTCGAAATATTTGCGAAATGACAATACAAAATTATCGATGGTGCGGGTAGATGGGAATACAGAATAACCCCACACAGTTTGCAAAATTTTCTCGCGGCTCACCACTTCGCCTTTATGATCAATCATGAGTTTTAATAGCAGTGCTTCTTTTTTGGTCATTTTAAATTCTCCTTGCTGCCCCGTAGCTTGGTAGGTTTCAAAATTTACATAGTTGTCGCCAAAACTGTATTCATTAAAATTGGGTTTTTTGGGCATGTTTTCGGCACGGGCAATTAATTTGCTTACACGCAATAATAGCTCTTCCAGGTTAAATGGTTTGCTCAAATAATCATCGGCCCCAAGCTTTAGGCCTTTCACTCGGTCTTCGCCAGCATCGCGGGCAGAGAGAATGAGTATGGGTATTTTATTGTCCTGCAACCTAATATTTTCGCAGGCGGTCAGCCCATCCATTTCGGGCATCATAATATCTAGAATAATGAGGTCGAATTTTTCTTCTTTAAATCGGTGAATGGCTTTCAGTCCATTGTCTACAGCTGCTACATAATAACCTTCTTCTTCCAGATTTATCTTTACCAAGGTGCGAATAGTTTCCTCATCGTCGGCAAAAAGAATACGTTTTTTATTGGTCGAACTCATATATAGATTGTTTGATTGGAACCACAAATGAAATCAAAATATTTGGCTTTTTTTTACAAATGACATAAATATGATAATTGGGGAGCATTATGAAGGGTGATTGGGAAATGGGCAACATCAGTAAAACCAATACGCTGCTTCTATTCTTTGGGAAAATGAATGGCAAAAATATTTCCCCCACCTTCACGTTTTAAAATGGAAATAGTAGCCTGATGCGATGCGATAATTTGTTTCACAATGTATAAACCCAAACCCGTTCCTATGTTTGTTCTTGTTTCCTCATTGCCTATGCGGTAAAATTTTTCAAAAATCTTTGTTTTTTCATTGGGGTCAATTAGCTCGCCACGGTCGTATATGTTTAGTTCTATATAATCGTCTTGCTCTTTCAATTCCACCTTTAGGTCAGCTCCTTCGGGTGAGTATTTGATGGCGTTGGATAATAGATTGCTCAAGGCCA
This sequence comes from Flavobacteriaceae bacterium, assembly GCA_025363675.1. Taxonomy (GTDB): domain Bacteria; phylum Bacteroidota; class Bacteroidia; order UKL13-3; family UKL13-3; genus CANJUD01. The sequence continues at coordinate 8,465 of JANYDJ010000040.1, forward strand.
CACCCAGTGCAAGCCTGTCGGCATTAATAAAGGGCTCATCATTATATAGTGCTTCCACACTTTGTTTTTTATCTGTGCCTTTCGCAAATTTTGAAACAGTATCCTCAACCACTCCGGCCAAATTCGTTTCCTCAAAATGATAGTTATGGTGACCGCCTTCAATACGTGTGGCCATTAAAATATTTTCTACAAACTTGCCCAAGCGTTCCGTATCATTTAAAGTATCAGCTAATAAATCGTGTCGTTGTTTATCGGGGAGTTGTCGTTTTTGCAGGGTTTCAAGCATGAGTTTAATGGAAGCGACGGGCGTTTTTAATTCGTGTGTAATGGCCAATAAAAAATTATTTTGTTGTCGGTTCACATCTATTCGGCGGGTTACTACTTTATATATATAATAAATGCCCCAAAACATTAGGCCTACAAACACCAAACCTTCTAATATAAATTGGGTAAGTTTGCGTTGGTATTTCTGCTCTATTTTTTCAAATATATAGGCTTTGGGTTTCACTTCTATCTTTGCCAATAACTCATTTTCTTTATCTGAATTTTTTGGAGTCTTCAAAAATCTCAAAGTATAGTCTGGGAAATAAGTTATTATATAATGTTGCAATGAATCCATATTTAACTCCTCACCTTCATCATACATCTCTTGACAAAAATCATTGATTTCTAATTTAGCTGTAAGGGCATCATCGGTAACTTTTAAAATAGCATTGTCACGCTGCTCCACACTGTTTTGCGTCAATATATAAAACCACCACCCAAAGGCTGCCAAAGCGTATCCGCTTATTAAGAAGAACAGTATTCGGGTTTTATAGGGTTGGTTCATTTAATGATGAATTATAAATGATGAATGATAAATGGGTGTAACTAGATATTTTTGATAAAATTATGAATTTGCTTTCGCCGGATTTTTAATTTAATATCGCCGGTTTGAAAATTGTGCGTGAGCTATTCATAATTTATCATTCATAATTCATCATTGTTAAAAATTCGGCGATGGGCTATACTTGCTATAAAAATCAGTCACTACTTTTACGGCATCGTCGGCGGTGTCTACTAGTTTGAAAAGTTCCATATCTATTGGATTTACATTATGCTCTTTTAATAACATAATTTCATTAATCCATGCAATAAAACCTTTCCAATATTCTGTGCCAACTAATACAATTGGAAACTTCGCAATCTTCTCTGTTTGTATTAGCGTAAGTGCTTCAAATAATTCATCCATGGTGCCAAACCCACCGGGCAATACAATAAACCCTTGGGCATATTTCATAAACATAACTTTGCGAACAAAGAAATAATCGAAATCTATATTTTTGTCAGGATCTATATATGGATTGCTGAACTGCTCGAATGGCAAATCTATATTCAGTCCAACAGATTTTCCATTACCTCGTTTGGCTCCTTTGTTGCCCGCTTCCATAATACCTGGACCACCACCTGTAATTACACCAAATCCTTCTTTGGTAAGTTTATAGCCAATCTCTTCGGCCAATATATAATAAGGACTATCAGCCTTGGTGCGTGCCGAGCCGAATATCGAAACACAAGGCCCAATGCGGCTAAGGCGTTCAAATCCTTGCACAAATTCAGCAACAATTTTAAATACCATCCAACTGTCTGATATCTTTATCTCAGGCCATTCTTTACTTTGAAAAGCTTCTTTAATTTTGTCTTCGTTTTCGTGGTCGGTCATATTGTTTAGGTGTTTAATGTGCAAATGTAATAGTTGGATGTTAAAAATCCATTGTGTTTAAGTGACGGATAGTGATCATTGTGTTTTTATGAACTTACTCGTGGCAATTCCATTTTCATTATATACATTTATTATATATAACCCCGATGCATAGCCTGCCAATTCAATACTTGCCTGATTATTGAAAGGAGTATATAATAAAGTTCTTCCCATCATATCCAATATCTTTAGATTAGATTTTGTTGAATTTGGTAAACTTATATGTAATATATTTTGTGCTGGGTTGGGCCATATTTCGACTTCGCTCAATATTATATCTTTTTCAATATTATTATTCATAGCACATTGCATAGCATTCACGGCATTAATTCTGCCAGCACCTAATTTGTTTTTATATTTTATATTGTTTTTGTTGTCAATATTATCAGCAGTAGCTTTCAAACAAATTTCTATTTGGTCGGGAGATAGAGTTGGTTTCACAGACAACATCAATCCGCAAAGACCTGCTACCTGTGGGCAACTCATACTGGTTCCACTCAGTGTCCCATAATACGGACTATATACAACCGTACTATATATGGTATCGCCTGGAGCCATTACATCTATATAGTTTCCATAGTTCGAGTTTTTAGAAACTATATCATTCACTCCAGTACTTCCCACAGCTATTACATGATTGAAACCGGCAGGATAGTTTATAGAATCTTCTCCATCATTTCCTGCTGCTGCAATTAATATAATATTCTTTTTATAGGCAGCATCAATTAATGTATGCAAAGTTTTATATAATGAAGTATCCTTCCCGCCCCACGACATCGATATAATATTTGCTCCTGCACTTATTGCATAATCCAAGCCATCCTCAGCATTGGTAAGCACTACAGGTTGTGTGGTGCATTTCACTGCTATAATAGAAACGGTATTATAACTCACCGATGCCACTCCCAAATTATTATTTGTTTTTGCTCCTGCAATTCCAGCGGTATGTGTTCCGTGTGTCCAAAATGTGGATGTGGGTGGGGTAGGGTCGTTGTCATTGTCGGCCACATCGTAACCATGTATATCATCAACAAAACCATTGTGGTCGTCATCAATTTTATTTGTATCAATTTCGTTTGGATTAGTCCATATATTCAAATCCGGGTGGTCAATTTTTACACCGTCGTCTACAATTGCAATGGTACTTTTATTGTTGCCTGCAAGTCCCCAAGCATTGTCCATGCTAATGGTTTGGAACACCCAGTTTTGTCGAGATTGTATATCATTGGGTACAGAAAATTTTTGATAGACTGGGCAAGGATGGGCGTATTCTATATAGTTTTCATTTTGCAATAAATTTACCAAACTATATATACTATCATACTTTTCAAAAGTGATTCTATATATCTTTTGTATTTCAACATCCTGCGTTTTAAATGCTTTTTCTATTTGTATAATATGATAGTCTTTAATTGCTTTCTGCCAAAAAGTATTATATATAATATCATTTGTTTTTTTATTATATAGAGGAATTTCTTTTTCAAAACCAGTTTTTATTTTGAAGAATAGTTTTCCTTGAAGGTGTTGGGCTTGGCAATATATGCCTACCGTCATTGCGAGGAGCAGTGCGTAAGCCTTGTGTGTAGGGCGATGTGGTAATCTCATTCCTTTATAAGCTGCCGTCATTGCGAGGAGTCTCGTTTGCAGAACGAGACGACGAAGCAATCTCCTAGGGTGTATGCTCGGGAATTTAATCTCGTCGAGCACACTGTTCAATGGGATTGCTTCGTCGTTCCTCCTCGCAATGACGCGTAACTTCATTTATCGTTAATTATTAGCCAGCAAATACATCACCGCCATTCTAATGGCTACTCCGTTTTCTACTTGGTCAAGTATAATAGAGTGCTCGCTATCGGCCACATCGCTGGTAATTTCCACGCCTCTGTTTATGGGGCCTGGGTGCATGATGGTGATTTTTTTGTCGAGTCTGTTTAGCAAGTTCAAATCCAAACCGTAGAGCATGGAGTATTCACGTAGCGATGGGAAATATTTGATGTCCTGTCTTTCTAATTGTATGCGTAGCATATTCGCTACATCGCACCAGTTAAGGGCTTTCAGCAGGTTGGTTTCTACTTTCACACCTAGCGATTCTATATGTTTCGGTATTAAAGTAGCGGGGCCGCAAACCATTACTTCGGCTCCTGTTTTTTGTAGTGCGAATATATTTGATAGTGCAACTCTGCTGTGCATAATGTCACCCACAATTACCACTTTCTTTCCTTCTAAACTTCCCAGTTTTTCTCTGATAGAATATGCATCTAGCAAACCTTGTGTGGGATGTTCGTGTGTGCCATCGCCTGCATTAATTATTTGTGCATCGATATGCTTGGCCAAAAATATGTGAGCCCCAGGCACCGGGTGACGCATCACCACCATATCCACTTTCATGGCTAGGATATTTCTCACCGTATCAATTAAAGTTTCGCCTTTGGAAACTGAAGAACCTGATGCGGAGAAATTGACCACATCGGCACTCAGCCTTTTTTGGGCAAGCTCGAAAGAAATACGGGTACGTGTAGAGTTCTCGAAGAAAATATTGGCAACAGTAATATCTCTAAGCGAAGGAACTTTCTTGATGGGGCGGTTGATAACGGTCTTAAACTCATCGGCTGTTTCAAAAATTAGCCTGATGTCATCACTGTTGATGTTCTTAATTCCTAATAAGTGCGGGGTTGTTAGTTGGCCCATGTATCACTTCCGTTTTTACTAAGGCGGAATTAAGATACAAACTTATGGGATTTTGGGGAAAGTGCAAAATGGGATTCTTATAAGTGTTGCATTTTGCAGTGCAAAAAATATTTTTTGGGTAATATGAATTCTGCGTGTACTTTGCACATGTTTTACTCTGTCTTCCAATAATTTGATTGGTGCATTTGATGTAAGTGATTTATTTATTAGGGATATTTAGTAAAAGCATAAATGAAGCGACTCAATACTACAAAAATAATTAAATACAAATGAAAAATACAAAACTTCTATTCTTTGTAATCATGTTTTTCTCAATTTCATGCGGAAAAAAACTTGATAGAGAAGAGGCAAAAAAACAAATCATCGCCACAAGTAATTACCCTGAAATTAAAAGCTATATTATTCCAAAATCATATAATAAGGATGAAGATTCAAGAGGTAATGGAGTAACTATTGTTATTGGTAAGGAAAAAAAGGGATGAAACAACTAAAGTAGTGGGCATATTTGAAAGAGCTGGTCTAGTAAAGCTCAGTGAAGAACAACATAGCGAGGAATCATCAGCCGCTTTTTTGGGCACAACAATAAGAACTTGGACTACAGTTACAGTATCTTTAACTGATGAGAGTAAAAAGTACTTAATAGAAGAAACTCCAAACTCATATAAGGTCAAAATATGGGAAACGGATATTGACAATGTTTCGGGTATTCAAGAAAAAGAGAACGAAAAAGCTGCAGTTGTTGAATATACAATTTCTAATAAGAATATTACCCCCTTTGGAGAACAATTCAATGATAAAAATAATATACAAAATAAAACAAGCTATTTTTCCAAATATGATGATGGTTGGCGTCTGAAAAATTAAAAGAATTGCATTTTACTATTCTTTTAACCAATTCCTACTTAAAATATAATATAAGAACTCTGAAATATTAATTATATGAAGTATAAATATGCTTGTTTATCGTATCTCTAATCCCCTTAAGTAGCTAAAATGATTAATGCTAGATAAAGTTTTTAATATGAAGAATCATAAAAGATATTCGCCACTAAATAATAAAGTTTCCGGGTTAATATACATTTGTGGTGGTAAAATTGTTTGAATCCCTTAATGGTACTACGTTTGAGAGGATGAAAGGCTATGAATAAAAAAACTGCTTTTTTTGTGGGAGCAAAATTGTAACAAAATGGGGGCATCATAATTCTAAGCAACGGTATAAATGCCAAAGCTGCAATAGACGATTTACAGGAGGAGAACGACTTGACAATGATACCCTATGGAAAGAATACTGCAAAGGGAAACAAACCTATTCGCAACTTGCACAAAAGTATGATTGCTCTACTAAGACAATACAGCGTAGGTTGGATAAGGTAAGACCTATTCTTGAAAAGGAATTTCCTCAGAATGTTAACTTACTAATGGACACTACTTATTTTGGAAAGTCTTTTGGTGTAATGGTTTTTAAGGATAGCATAGGTGGCAAGGTGTTATATAAACAATACGTGAGAAATGAGACAAATCTACTATATCTAGCAGGCATAAGAGAAGTCATTAGGCGGGGCATAAAAATACAGTCTGTCATTTGCGATGGAAGAAAGGGCTTACTGCAATTACTCCCAGATGTGACAGTCCAGATGTGCAATTTTCATCAGGTAGCTATCATACGTCGATATTTAACAAAGAAGCCCAAAATGCAAGCCAGTAAAGAATTATGGGAACTAACAATACTATTAAAGCAAACCGATAAAGAAAGCTTTGAAGGTGGCTTAAACGATTGGTATATTAAATGGGAATCTTTCTTAAGCGAAAAAAGCAAAGATGAAAAAGGGAAAAACAGATACATACATAAAAGACTAAGAAGTGCTTACCGAAGCCTTAAAACCAACATGCCTTGGTTATTTACCTGGTACGATAATATGCACTTGAAAATACCCAATACAACAAATGCGATTGATGGTCATTTTGCCGATTTAAAGTACAAACTCCGAAACCATAATGGACTATCAATTACTCGAAAGAAAAAATTTGTGGATGAGTTTTTAAAGGCATAAGTGGTCTCAAAAAATACCAATGGGCTATCTCCCGAATAACCCATTGATTAGACATTTTTGTCGACCACTGATATTATCCCTTAACATGTTGCTCTCCAGCAGAGCATGCATCTGTTTATATCAGTTCCGCAAAAATATGGAATGTTAAATTAGTGCAACATCTACTAAAAAATAAAGACCACCACAAATGTCTATTACACCGCATAATAATATTTCTTAAAATTCTACATACATATCATATTTTGTTGAAATGTATTTTTTGCAATTTTAGCTAATCGGATTTTTGGAAAATGCACAAGTTATGCAAGAGAAATCCACGAATAAACACTGAAACATTGTATCGCCGCGGCTGACCTTGTTTCTTGGGATGACAAATACCTACTTATTGTATATGTTCTGACTACACATATTCCAAAATTAGTTTTACGAGCTCGGAAATGACCCACATATATAAAACAAGCAATACTTTATATCAATGCCCGCCCCCATCTTTCACTTTAAACAAATGAAAAACATAAGGAAATAATGCATCCATAGTTTCTGCAGCACCACGGGTTGAACCTGGCATTGTTATAATAAGTGTATTTGATGCAAAACCTGCAATACCTCTGGAAAGCATAGCATACGGCATACGCTGTTGTCCATAATTTCTGGCGGCTTCCATCATACCGGGTATATCTCTGTCAATAAGAGGAGCAACTGCTTCGGGTGTTATATCTCTTTTTGAAAGACCTGTACCACCCGTGATTAGCACCATATCAAAATCAGCTATAATATATTTCTGAACATTGTTTTTAATAGTATCTGAATCATCCGGTATTATAATATATGCTGCCGATTGTATATTATATTTCTTAAGTTGTTCGGCGATAGTTTTTCCCGCTTTGTCTTCTTTTTTTCCTGATGAAACACTATCAGAACTCACAATTATAGCAACTTTCAAATCAGGTTTTGGCATGTCTTTATAATCAGATTTACCACCTGATTTTTCAAGTAATTTTATATTCGATATTTCCACGCCTTTGTCAATAGGTTTTAACATATCGTATATGGTAAGTGCTACCACTGAGGCTCCGTGCATTGCTTCCACTTCTACGCCCGTTTTATATATAGTTTTTACTTCACAATATATAGTTATATTTAATCCTTCAATTTGATATTTGATATTTGTATATTCTATTGGCAATGGATGGCAATCGGGTATCATATCGGCAGTGCGTTTTACGGCAAACAAACCAGCAGTGCGGCTTACTTCTAACACATCGCCTTTGGGTACTGTTTTATTGGCAACTGCAGCAATAGTTTCTGCTTTGCTTACTGTTACAATCGCAGTTGCAATAGCAGTTCGAAGTGTTGTTGATTTTTTTGTAATGTCTATCATGTGTTCACTTTCCATTGATGGGTTTCATCCTCAAAAATTTCTTTGCCCCAAACAGGTGCATCTTTTTTAATTCTTTCTACAATATAGCGACATGCATCAAAAGCTTGTTGGCGATGCGAAGATGATACAAAAACAAACAAGCTGATTTCTCCTGCATTTACTTTGCCCAAACTATGATATATATGCATGCAACTTAACTCAAACTTTTCAAATGTATTTTCTCTTATTTGGTGAAATATTTCATCTGCCATTTCATTGTATGCCGAGTATTCAATAGCACCTACTTTCTTTCCGTCAATCTCATCTGCACGCACTTGTCCGAGGAAAATATCATGAGCTCCAATATCGGTTTTGCTCTGATGTTTGGCAATAGAATCCGCAATAAATGCAGGGGTGATTGGCCCTTCAACAAATACTTTTTTGGGTTTATGCTCTTTCATATCGGTGTGTAAAATTATATATATTAAATTGATTTTTAAGCATATCGAAAACTAATAATTTCCCTGATAAAATATCGCCTATTCCGGTAATTAGTTTTATACATTCAGTAGCTTGCAACATTCCGGTAAGTCCGGGTAAAACGCCCAGTACACCTACTGTTGCACAATCTGGAATATCTGCTTCACTTTTGTTGGGGAACAAGTCACGATAGGAGGGGCCTCCTTTGTAGTTAAACACCGAAACTTGTCCTTCAAACTTATGAATTGCTCCATATATCCAAGGTTTATTTAACTGCAAACAGGTGTTGTTTAATATATATCTGGTTTCAAAATTATCGGTACAATCAATTATTATATCATAACTTTCTAATATATCTAACACATTTGATTGTATTAAACGAAAATTATATATGATAGTTTTAATTTCTGGATTTAGATTTTGCAAATAATTTCCTGCTGCTTCCGCTTTGCTTTTTCCTATCGAATCTGTTCCATAAATAACTTGCCTTTGTATATTACTTTCTTCCACTATATCATTATCCACTATTCCAATTGTTCCCACACCTGCAGCTGCGAGATACTGTAATACAGGGCATCCCAGCCCGCCTGCACCTATTACCAATACCTGAGCATTTTGCAAACGCAACTGTCCTTCTGCACCTATTTCAGATAATTTAATTTGCCTATCGTATCGGTTTATATTCATCGGTTATTAGTAAAATTACCCGCCAGAAAAAGGTGGGAGAATAGCAATTTCAGAATCAGGAGTAATAAGAGTTTCGTTGCTGGCAATATTTCTATCGATAGCTACCAAATAATTAATTCCATTCATATATATATACTTTTTCTCAAGTACGGCTCTAAGTTCAGAAACATTTAACACAGGCTCATTCAATTCTATCTCTGCTGCAATTTTCTCTTGCAACATTCCAAATAATTTTATATGCAACACATCATTCATCAGGCAAATATAAGTTTAATTGCGGCCATACCAATCCCTAATGCAAGCAAGCGTTTAATCCATACTTCTTGTGCTTTGCTGCTGCCCCACCATGCACCTAACAATCCACAAGCAACTACGGTTCCCAATAATATATAAGTTTCTGTAGTAAGTGCTTTTTCAATATTGGTCCAACCCTTATCATTCATTAACCCTGCGAGCGAATTAACCAAAATAAACAAAGCCGAAACTGCTGCGGTTTGTTTTGCATTAGCCCAGCCAAAAAGTAATATAATCGGACTTAATATAATGCCACCACCAATACCCAACATGCCTGATAAAAAACCTATAATACTTCCTATCAGAATGGCGATGTATATATTTAATTCTAGTTTTATTTTTTTAATTGGTATGGGTATGCCACTAAGTTTAATTACAGGCAATAGCAATATAAAACCCAATACTTTTTTATATAAGATTGGATCTAAATGAATACCGCCACCTATATAAGCAAAGGGAATGGAAGCCAGAGCAAATGGATAAAACAATTTCCAATTAAAATGCTTTTTTATATAATACTGACTGAACGAAATACTTGAAACTGCTATATTCAAAATCAACGCTGTGGTTTTCATATAATCTGTTGGCAATGCCCATATAGCCATCACAGCCAAATAGCCACTGGCACCGCCATGCCCCACCGATGAATATAGCATTGAAACAAGTCCAATAAGTATAATCATATATATATCGAAATGTGCTGGCATGTGTTAATTAATCCAATGAACTTCTACCATATCGCCCACCTTTTTCTCTTCTATATTTTCGGGAATATATACCAAACAATTTGCTAGTGCATACGAATGAAGGATATACGATTCTTGCCCTTCTAATATTTCAACGCTGGTGGAATTTGCAATAGCTTTTAGAAAATGGGTTAATTCTTTTTTCTTTGTATAAGAATTTTTGAGTGGTAGAAAAGATTTTGCAATATCGGAATTTTGAAATCCCATCATCGATTTTAACGCAACAGAAACGTATTCGTAAAAACAAGTAAGCACCGATGCCGGATTGCCTGGAAGCCCAAAAACCAATTTATTTTCTTTGGTACCAAAGTATAAAGGTTTGCCTGGTTTCTGTTTAATGTTGTGAAATACTTTTTGCACACCAGCTTTTTCTAGCATAGGCACCACATAATCATAATCGCCTACTGATACACCACCTGTTACCAAAAGTATATCAACTTTCTCAAAAGCTAATTGTATTTTGTTATATAATAGTTCTGGCTCATCGGGAACATGTATGATATAATGAGGTTCAATTCCCAAACTATTTAAAGCAGCAATCAGCATGGGTTTATTGGAATCATATATACTACCTTCTTTCAATTCTAAACCGGGTTCTATCACTTCGTTTCCTGTGGTGATAATAGCAACTCTGGGTTTATTATATACCCATACTTCTGTAATTCCCAACCCCGTTAAATGCCCCACTGCCGCAGGTGTAATCAATTGCCCTTTGGCAAAAGCTATAGCTCCTTTTTGTATATGAGAACCTATTAATCGCACATTCACTCCTTGCTTAATTGGCAATGGCGAAAAAGATATATTTCCATCTGTAACAGTTGCATGTTCTTGCATAATTACGGTATCTGTGCCAGCAGGAACTGATGCTCCGGTAAAAATACGTATGGCCGAATTGGGTGCTACATTATTTGTATAATTTCCACCTGCTGCAACTTCTCCGCCTAAAGTAAATGTATCGGTATTTTCTAAATCACTAAATCTAATAGCATATCCATCCATCGCACTTTGATTAAATGGTGGCAATGCCAATGGTGAATATATATCTTCAGTAGTAACAAACCCACAAGCCTCAACAACACCAAGCTTTACCGAGGATAGTTTTGGTATGTGTTGCTTAATAAATTCTACCGCTTCTGAAACACTAATCATATCATATATAATTTATCCGCCAATGGAAATCATACTGCGATTTTCCATTTCATTACTCAATTGCTGACCACCCAACATGGCAAATTTCGATTTCACATTTTGTATAATAAGTGGGCGAATATCTTCACCTTTTCTATAGGCACTTAATAGGTCAGTTTCTGTTTGCGAGAACAAACAATTTTTCATTTTGCCATCTGCTGTTAAACGCAAACGATTGCAGTCGCTACAGAAAGGTTCTGTTACGGTACTTATAACTGCAAAGGTTCCTGCAAAACCTTTTGCTTGATATTTTTTCGCGGTATCATGCGGATAATCTTCCAATTTTTCTATATCATATTTGGCAGAAACTTGGTTTATCATTTCTTGATAAGTATATACTTTTTCGTGATCCCATTCATTTCCTTTAAAAGGCATAAACTCAATGAAACGCACATGCACAGGCAAGTTACGGGTGAGTTCAACAAAGTCGCAAACTTCATTTTCATTCATTCCTTTCATCACCACTGCATTTAATTTTACATGAAAATCGTGGTGAATTAATTTTTCTACATTGCCAATTACTTTACTAAATGCATCAACTCTGGTAATTTCTTTGAACTTGTCTTTATCCAAAGTATCCAAACTCACATTGATGGAACGCAAGCCTATCTCTTCAAAACATTCTAAATATTTATCGAGATAAACACCGTTTGTAGTAATGGCCAATTTGAGTGGCAACTTTCCAATTTTGTTAAAAATATTCAATGCATCTTTACGTACCAGCGGCTCACCACCCGTAAAACGAACGCGATCAATTCCCAATTCAGAAAAGATATGTATAATACCTTCAATTTCATCGGCCTGCATTAAGTGTGGCGATGGATGGTTGATTTCGCCAAACGAAGCCACACAATATTGACAACGAAAATTACACGCATCCGTAAGCGAAACCCGCAAGTAGTTATGGGCTCTGCCAAAGGTATCGGTAAGATTATTCGTGTCAGTCATTTAGAAATAATGCGATAAGATTTAGATAGGCAAATTTACGATATCAGAGCCAATTTCTACAAGATTTATCAAATCGCCAAAGTATCATAGGAATTTGCTGCTTATGTTTGCATCAAATTTCGTAAAAACCACCTTTGAAAAAGATTTTATTTTTATGCAGTGAATTTCCTCCAGGACCTGGTGGTATTGGTAATCATGGATTTAACTTGATTAAAACTTTGCAACAAAAGGGGTTTGAGATTTCTGTTATTACCAATTTAGAAAATGCTACACCACAAGAGAGTCAAAATTTCGCCCAAAAGGAACAGTTAGAAATTAATTATATTCAGCGAGAAGGTATTTTGCCTGTGCAGTTCAGAAGAGTTTTCGCAGCTTTTTCTAAAGTTTCCACTTATCAGTATGTGCTTTGTTCGGGTATGTTTTCTTTGTGGATGGGTGGCTTGCTCCATCTTATTTTCCGAAAGAAAAAATATATAGCTATTATACATGGCACTGAAGTAACAGATACCAATGCGATTCACCAAAGGTTTACCAAATGGGCATTGAGGAAATTTAATACAGTGATCTCCGTATCAAAATATACACAAGAACAAATAGAACCTAAACACACTAAAATTAATTATGAAGTAATTCCGAATGCAATTTCGGCAAGCGATTTACAAAAACATATTATACCAGAACCTATTAAATGGAAAGGCAGTCCTTCATTGCTCACCGTTGGGAATGTGACCAAAAGAAAAGGCCAGCAAAATATTATAAAAGCACTTCCAGAAATTATAAAAATATATCCTGATGTCCATTATCATATAGTAGGATTACCCTCAAAAAAAACTGAATTTGAAAAATTGGCTCACGAGTTAAAGGTGCAAGATTATATTACTTTTCATGGCAAAGTAGATACGCAAACATTATATACTTCTTACCAGTGTTGTGATATTTTTGCGATGCTAAGCGAGAAACAACCTGATGGAGATGTGGAAGGTTTTGGTATAGCTATATTGGAAGCTAATTATTTCGGCAAACCTGCTATCGGTGCTACAGCTTGCGGAATTGAAGATGCCATTGACGAAGGAAATACCGGATATAAAGTCCCGAATAACAATCCCCAATTAATTGCCGAAGCTATACAAAAAGTGATGAACAATTATAATCATTATCATACCCATGCAAAAAACTGGGCATTGAAGCATGATTGGAATGATATAGCACATAGTTATATAAAATTAATGTGAAAACTAGCAAACCCATTGTAATATTTGACGCCACCAAAACGGGCAATCGAGAAAGTGGACTTGGTAATTTTTGTTATCATTTGGGCAAAGAAATTTCGAGACTAAAACCAGAACGATTTGAAATACAATTTTTGGTACACAAACAGCAGGTGAATTTATTTGGAAGTGAACAGCAATATATCCTATTAAACGCAGTTCATAAATTCCCTGTAAATAACTTCAAAGATGCTGCACTCCTGCATGCTTGTTGGCAACTTAGCTCATTGCAGAGCAGCAACAAAAAATTGAAATGGCTCTACACGGTCCACGATTTAAACTTCCTGATTAAATATAAAGGTTTCAAAAAAACCTATTATACAAACAGATTCTTGGGCAATATAAAAAAGGCTAACCAAGTGGTATGTATTTCAAATGCCACCAATGTATTGTTTGCCGATTTAACCAATGATAATTTTGAGGCAGAGATTATATATAATGGAAATTCACTATCACATATTATAAAAGCCGAAAAGCCCTTCACCAATTTACCCAAACGTTATTTATTTTTTATAGGTATTATATCTCCTAAAAAGAATCTAGAAACGATATTTGAAATATTGCAGCAAATTCCTGAACTAAGTGTGGTAATTGCAGGCGAAGCACAAACCATATATCAACAACAATTAGAACTAAAAGCTACTCAATTAAATATTGTTGATCGGATTATATTTACCGGTAAAGTAAGCGAAGAAGAAAAATTATATTTATATGAGAACTGCGAAGCTTATATCAATTCCAGTATAGCTGAAGGGTTTGGCATACCTGTGGTTGAGGCCATGAGTGTGGGTAAACCATTGGTGTTAAATAATATTCCTGCATTTAAAGAAATTGCAGGCGATTTGGCTTTATATATAACACCCGAAAATCAGAAAAATTTTAAAGATCAATATCAGGCTTATATCAACAAATTTGGTGCAACTAGTATGGGTAAAGATATAAAAACAGCAGCACAAAAATTTTCGTGGACGCACGCTGCAGAAAGTTATATAAAATTATATGAAGAGCTTTTGTTTGGATAGTACAAACGTCATCCAATACACCCGTCATGCTGAATTTATTTCAGCATCTCTAATGTACGTTCATGGATGCTGAAATAAATTCAGCATGACGTAAGTAATCAAAATTAATATATAAACCCAATTTCATTGTTTTTGAATTTTAATACATTTCCTTCAATTTCTAGTAACAAACAACCGTATTTATCCACACCTTTAATGGTTCCCCGAATCACTTGGCTTTCTATTAAAAAATTGTGTGGCTGCATAATCTCAAAAAGATGTTGTGTATAGTTTGCTTTTAGTAATTCAAACTGTCTTGATTTTAATTGTTTATAGCGTTCGTCTATGCTGTCGGTCAATCGCAGTTGGCATGCCGGAAGATTATATTCTTTGGCAGTAAGTTTTTTTAGTGAGGTTGCGAACGAGAGTTCAGGGACAAAATCAATTTGGTTAACATTAAGTCCCAATCCGATAATACTATTAGAAATGTTCTCTCCGCTCAAGGTGTTTTGTATAAGCACCCCACAGATTTTTTCATTGCCTACCATAATATCATTCGGCCATTTGATAGAAACGCCTGACACCATTTCAGTTAAAAAATCGTAAACGCCCAAACTAATGGCCATCGATAAATAAAATTGTTCGTCGGCTTTAATAGAAGTGGGATAAAGCACAAACGACATTAAAATATTTTGCCCGGGCATCGAGTGCCAAAACTTTCCCATTTGCCCGCGGCCGGTGTGCTGGTATGCAGTACTAACAGTGAAGCCTTCCTTTACTGGGCCACTCTTAAGCAACATCTGAAGCTGATGGTTAGTGGAGTCAGTTTCGGGTAAAAAAACTTGTTCGTGACCCACAATTTTTTCGGTGGCAAGTATCATGCAGCAAATGTGTGGTATTTGTATTACATTTTTACACGATATTTGCAAAAATATTTATTAATTTTTAGTGAACGGACAAATCAAACCAGCCCCCAAAAAAAATGCCTCAGCACAACAACTTGTAGATAGTGTGGTAGTAGGCATGCAAGAAAAGAAAGCCAAGAACATTGTAGTTCTAGATATGCTTAACCTTAAATCGGCCCCTGCAGATTATTTTGTGATATGCCATGGCGATTCTGACAAACAAGTAGAAGCCATAGCCCGCAGCATAGATGAGTTTGTAAAAAAGATGACGGGTGAAGATGCCCTACATATTGAAGGAAAAGAAAATGCCGAATGGATACTTCTCGATTATTTTAATGTAGTAGTGCATGTATTCCAACACGAAAAACGAAACTTCTTCGATATTGAAGGTTTATGGGGCGATGCCCGCATTCGTGCTATTGAGGATTAACATATGAAATGTTTTTTGTGTATTGTCCTCGCAATAACTAATGTTTTAGCTTATGCTTTATTTTGACAAACGATAAATTATGCCCAAATTAAAGCTAGAACCATAATGTTTACTTGGATAATCTTTTGTTGGTTTATTTCTAGTATATGATAAAACACTGTGTTGGTATTTTGCCGAAGAATAAATTGAAATTTTTTTGTTTAGTTTATAGCCGCATCCAAGTTCCATTAGCCCTCCTAAATCAAACCGGGAAAAATTCTTTGTACCTATCTGTGTAGAATCTCCAATGTAATTTCCTGATATGTCAAACCAAGGCAACTTTGTAGATGCTATTAATAGAAAGGAAGGGCAAAACCCTATATTTCCAAATACATATAATTTTCTTCCCGTAGAATATCCTATTTTTAAAGGGACGGAAAGATATCTAAAATCTAAAGGTATGTTATATTTTTGACCAGTAGGGTTTCCATTTGCGTTAGTAAAAATAAGTGGCAATACACATCCTCTTTGTTCGTATAACAATTCTGCTCCTAACAATATATTTTTTTGACAATGGAAATCATAAGTTAGGCCTGCAATCATACTTTGCTTAATCTCTTTATCACTATATAAATTAGAAGTAACATTTGTTCTATTCAATCCAGTCTTGACACCGATGTATTGACTTTGTCCTTTACATGCAAGGCATACAAGAGTAAGTATTATAATAATAATTGGCTTCATTACTTGACTAGCACCCGCTCATTTTTACCATCAATGTCCATTATCACTATATAGTCATAATCCAGAATATCATAGCCGCCATTTATAAGTTTCGCATCACGGCGTTGTGCTATTATTTTAGTAGCATCTGCTGATATTGAGAAATTAATATATGTTCTAGAATTACATGTGTTTTTTATATATTCTTTCTTGAGAGTTTTTACATTCATTTTATAAAATCCATCCCAGAGAGTAGTAAAATAAACATCCTCTCCATTTTGATGCCACTGTATACAGTTTATCTGGGGAGCCGCAGTTATATAATCTACTTTGTATAATAATTGAAATTGGCGTGTGATAAGATTAAAAAGCCCCAACCCATATTGAGCACTTGCGTTTAATGATAATCCACCCACTATTTCCTTTTTGCTACTCCATGCGGTGGGAAACATCATATTTTCTATTTCATTAAGCCCAATGCTATCAAGTCTTTTACCATCAATTGAAATAAGTTTATTACCGCCTTCTTCAGGGCTACCACCAGTGGCACTTGTTATGATTGTGTTCCCGTCAGGTGAAAGTGCGGGGAATATATTTGAAAATACTGTAGTGACAGGTTGAAAATCTAACCCATTGTCTCTAATTTTATATATAGCTAAATCCAATCCAGCAAAAACAATCCAGCCTTGCTTGTTCCAATTAAGCTGACTATTGATATATATTTTTTCAAGTAGAATAGTTTCGCCTCCTGTTGTAATATTTCTTTTTACCAGTTGCTTTTCGTATTGCTTAAAGTACACAAATTCATTTGAATTATTTGGATTGAAGCATGGGGATTTATAAAGTGTATCTTTATGAAAAGGTGCATTTGTAATACTGATGCCACTATCCTTTTTTCTTATAAGCGGTTCACATGATTCGCAAGCTAGGCATACAGGGTTATCTTTATGACAAGCAAGAAGCAATATGGACAAGAATAAGGAACTTGCCCATACTGCAACTATTATTATGATTGGTTTACGAATCAATGCACTAATGTTATTTTGCGGCTTATTACACCATTTGTTGTTTGAACCCTACAAATATACACACCATTCGTTTGATCTGATAAATCAATTTGAGTTTCAAAATGTTGCTGGTCACCACTTCTTTTTGTAACAGACTTTACTATTTTGCCACTCATATCTAATATATCTATTTTTACATCTCCTTTTTCCTTTAAGCCAAAAGTTAGAGTAAAAACACCATTGGTTGGATTCGGATATAAGGCAATCATATCATCATTAACAGTAGCACTCATAACATCAGTTTGGGATGGATTGTCTGTATATGCTGTGAGAGCAAATGTTGTAGAGCCATTTAAATCGCTTGGGTACCAATAATCAACTATAGGGCCAAGTGGATAACATGAAGTGAAATGATATACATATCCAAATATTGTTGCTGTAGTTTGATTGAAGCTTGTGATTGCAGCATCTCTGTCCGACATTAGATTAGGATTAGCCCCTGACCAAGTATTTGTGCCAGCAGCATGGGGCCATACATCAAGCACAACTCTTCCTGTAGGTTGAGCGATATTAATCACAGTGCTTATCTTATACATAGTTGCAGTGTAATAACCAGCCGCAAGATTTTGGTACCCCTCATTTAGATTGACTGTCATAGCTCCTATGGTTGTATAGTTTGAACTATTTGATACTGTTTTGGTATAATGCTTTAGCTGATAACGAGGTAAGACCATTCTGTTTAAAGTTCGGCCTGCATTTACTTTTCCGTAGCCTGTCTTACTATCATAGGCAACCGCAACGTTTATTCTGTCACAATTTTTCTCCATCATATGTTCGATGTCTTCTGGCCAAAGAGAATTTGGAGCAAAGGAATTATTGTTTATATAACTCACCATTAAAGCCGAGACACCAGAAACATGTGCAGTAGCAGTAGATGTTCCATCGTTGCCATCGTTATATAATACATTCGAGCCAGCATTTAAATATTGATATAATAGCCCTACACCAGGAGCAGCAAAATCGATATTATAGTTGTAGTTTGAAAAACTAGCCCATTGGCCATTTTCATCGGATGCGGCAGTTTTTAAAATCCAATCATCTTTAAAGCTCGAGGGGTATTGTGGACGTGAAACACCATCGTTTCCTGAAGCTGCTGCCATGCTTACTCCATTCTCATAACAAAATCTATATCCATTTTTCAATGTTTTTGATGTTGTGTTTCCTCCGAAACTAAAATTCATGACATGTAATCCATAACCATAGTTTGTGTTACTATTAAAAGAAGTTGCACCTTCTATTAGTGCATCTGCTAACTCCTTGTCTGAAATATCAACATCGCCCTGTTTTGAAACTTTCATTGCATATAATGAAACGCCGGGATTTGAAGAAGTATTATTACCTCCTGCAATACCAGCCATGCCCGTTGTATTATTTCGTTTTGCACCAATGATACTTGCCATGTGAGTCCCGTGTCCAAATATATCAAGTTCTCTGTCTGTATCAATATCAGTCCCAAATGCATAGTTATAACCACCTTTTATTCGTGAAGTTGCATATGAAGAATCATTAGTACTATCATTAAAATCATAATGATCCCAATTTATGCCAGTATCATATACTCCTACTCTCACATTGTCCTTGCCAGTGCTAATATTCCAAGCAGAATCCATATTGATGTGAGCGTGTAAATAAGTTGAATTAGGTATCATACTTGCTTGTGCATTTATTGTTACAAAACTGTCATTAGGGATGCTATATAAAGTATATATATTATTTGTTTGTGCAAACTCTATCCACGGATAAAATTTATTTAGGCTGTCTATAGCTGGCAAATAATCTATGCCCGTAGCACCATAATCCCAGTCAATTAAAAATGTTGACCAGAACTGTGGAATTCTTATAGTATCCCCTGTTCTAGTTATAGAAATGGTGTCATTAGTCGAAAGTCGTGTATATACTTTGTGAGTCGCAAGACTTCCTATATCGGAATTATAAAAAGCATTTGTGTCAAGAAAGACCAAAATATTTGAATCAATAAAATCTGATAACATCCCAGATTGGAAAGAAGAATTGTTTACCGCAGCAATGTTTACCAAGGATGGTTTGAATTTCACAATAATTTGATTTTTCCACCACAGTGGAACACCTGCTGAATCATAAACAATACTGTCAGATGGAGCTGATTGACATATTGCATTATTGCTAATGCAAAAAAGAAATAAGATGCTAAATACAATAAAAATTTGTTTTTTCATTTTAGATGTTTTTAAAGTTAGTATTATAGATATATTATTAACTAAGCCAAAACCCCAATAACAAAATGGTTAAAATGCTTTTCAATTATCAGAAAAATTTGATAGTCGAATGTTTGTTTGTTTTCCTGTCTGTTTCTTATTTTAAGCTGTGTTAATTATAGTTATATTAATTCACACAACTTTTAGTATAAAAAAAGAGGTGTGAACTCCCCTTCGCCTCCCGCTATAGCAGGTACTGGAATACCCATAAATGAAAGAATTGAAGAAAAGAACACACCCCTGACGGGGTGCATCCGTTTCAACAAAAAGTCATTTATTGCAAATTTCCAGTTTAGCTACAGACCGTTTTGTTTAAAAAGAATGCTATATAATATAATTTTTTTTTTCTATGACAATTGAAGGTGTCAAAAAGCAAACCACCAAATAAATTTTAAAAACTAGGTAAATCACTAGTAAGCTACTAGTGATTTACCTAGTTCCAATTTTTAGACAATAATAATTAGTTTTCAAGACAGCCATCTTTGCAGACCCACTATCGAGGACTAGTTTCCCAAATCCCACACTGCTGCCAAAGCCATAGCTGCGGTTTCGGTACGCAATATTTGTTTCGAAATTAATAGGGGCTCAAAGCCTTTTGAAACAGCCAAGCTTATCTCATTTTCACTAAAATCTCCTTCAGGACCAATTAAAATAGTGGCCGATTTTTTTGTATCGAGTTTTATATACTCTGTAGCTTCGCAATAAGCTATTATTTTATCGCCAATTAATTCTTGATTTATATATTTTTCAAAAGAAATAACGCCCTCTATTTGTGGCAACCAAGGTCGTTTGCATTGTTTTATGGCGGCAACAGCAATCTTTTGCATACGTTCTAAATTAAGCTTGTTACGCTCCGTACGATTGCATTCTATAAATGTAATTTTTGCAACACCCAGCTCTGTTAGTTTTTCTAACATCCACTCCATACGTTCGTTGGTTTTTAAAACCGATATACCTATTTCCAAATTGTTGCTGGGAGGCGTATGATATTTAACCTTGTGTAAAATTACTTGGGTGTGCTTGTCGTGAACTGTATCTATTCTTCCTTCTGCCACCCAACCCTTGCCGTTGAGAACTATAATACTTTCCTCTTTTTTTATACGCAATACTTTAGCACCATGCCACGATTCTTCTGGGTTGAGCGTAATAACACTTCCTTGTTCAAATTCAAAAATATCTGGCGTATAAAAAGCAATCATTATAATATTAATCTCTTAATAGCATTTTGGCATCTTCTATTAACTTATATACTTTTTTTGGATCTGTGCCATCATAAGCATCGCCACGAAGATGACCTTGTTTATCGACCAACATAAACATTTGAGTATGCAGAAAATAATCTTTTGTTTTCACTGCTTGGGGAGTTGCCAATAAATAACTTTCAGCCGCAGTATTGTATAACTTTTCTTTTGGGCCAGTTAGAAATATCCAGTTTTTACTGGCGTGGTGTGCATCGGCATAAGCTTTAAGTTGTGCGGCTGAATCTACCTCTGGGTCAACGGTGTGCGATAATATCATAAAATCATTCCTATCTTTAAAAGCCGAATCTACTTTCATCATATTTTTATTCATGGGAACACATATACTTTGGCAGGTAGTGAAAAAATATTCCACAATATATACTTTTCCTTTTACCTCATTTTGTGTAAAAACTTTTCCATCTTGATTAATAAATGAAAAATCCTTCACTAGATGCCCTGAATTGCCCAAAATAGGAATTTCTCTAACAGGGAAAGTACTATTTTTTTGCCAGATACTATATAAGAAAAAACCCAAGCAAATTATGGATATTATAATGAGTGCTATTTTTATATTTTTCATTCTATATATTATATTTTTTTGTTGCCTTGACCGTAGTCGAAGGGTTATATTTTTGTTCCTTTAGGTCGAAACCATTAACCTTGGATTTTAAATTCTGCTTCTGTCATCGGCAATTAAGTTTGTTTATTATGACGAGACAAATATAAGGAAATAAGCTGATTTAAATATACAAAGGCCGACACTTTCGTCAGCCTATATACATTTTGAAAACAAACTTAAACCTTTTGATCAAGAAAAAATCTTGGTCGGAGCAAATATATGAACTTAGTTTATAGAATCCCTCTGAAATTTATTGTCCTTAAAATGCAACCATTAGTCTATTTTTGAGGTCTATTGGATAACGAAAAAAATATTTGTTAATTATTTGATTTTTTGAGCGTTTATTTGACGGATAAAATTAAAATTATATAGACAACTCAAAAAATTACTCTACTTTTATTAAAAGTGGCATCTTAAGAACAAGTTTTTTAATCTTACTGTTGTACTCAAATGTACTCTATTCTCAAAAGAGAGATTGGGCTTTGTTTAATAATTCAGCTGGTACAATTGGTGTCAATGATTTTATTTTTAGAGGCACATATACCAAACCTGATGTAAAGAACCCTAATATTTACTCAAAAACAATAAACCCTAATGCTACTTTGACAGGATTTAATACATACAATAATGACAACGGAACAGAAGTAGTTAGTTTAGTTTCTACGACTTGGGGTACTGATATATATATAAAGTCACAACTCCTTACAACAGTATCAGGATTTGATGATGAGGTTGGAATTATTCCAATACCTTCAAACCCTGATGTTTCCAATTTAATAATAGGTGATAAAATATACAAATTAGATATTTCTACAAGTACCTTATCAAACCCTATTGATTTAATATATCAATTACCAACTTTTCCACCAAGTGCGGCAGTTAATTTCTATTCATATGAAGGGGGTTTTTGTTCTTCAGCTCCAGATCCCAATAGCGGTACTTACAAAGTATATACAGTGCAATGTAATTATTGTCTTCCCTCACAAGGTTATAACACTTCGGCATACTATAACTTAATTGAAACTATAATTGATTACAATAATTTTACTATTAGTTCAGATAATATAGTTAAAACTTTTGAAATAGGAACACTAACATTTGCAAATGGAGTAACAACAGGTTTTAGCAATAAAACATACTCCGAAATGGAATATTTAAGTGGTAGAGTAGCTTGGGGAGAAAATTCGAATATTCATACAATGGATTTAGCTACTAGTACCTATAAAAAATACAATGCATCATATAGAATAACAGGATTAGAATTCAATCCTCGTGATCCCAAAGAACTTTGGATAAGTTACACTAATATAGGATTAGCAAAATGGGATGTTGTAAATTCGAATAGCCCTACAAATATGAGCTACACTTCAGATTATTGCTATTCACAAATAGAAGCTGGAGCAAATGGAGATATGTATATGATGAGTCTGAGTTCTGGAAACTTAAGAGGGTATACCACTCAAATATTTAGCTATAACACACAGCAACAGTACACAAATGTGGTGAATAATATGGCTACCCTTGGATTTGCGTCTATGGGCGGGTGTTATAGTTTACCTGAACAAATAGATGGATGGGATTATAAAATTATAACAAGCCAATCGGTTACAAGTGCAACCATTACTCAAGTACCATTATTATGCAATGACTTTACTTTAACGGTCTCGCCAGCAAATGTTTCTGGATTTAAATGTTATTATGATGCTGACTGCAAATTGCTTGCTGGGGCATTTATTGGAAGGAATGGAACTGTAACAGCTTATAGAAGTTTTCCTTCAATATGGGTTAAGTACATGGATTACGATAATAATAGTGAAGGAACTAATAAAATTAAAATAGATTTAATAAATACGAGTAGTACTTTTGATATAGAAGCCCATTATAACATTAGCTCCTATTCGGCTACTTCTAATGATGAATCATGGGATTGTCTGGGCAACACAGTTACATATGACAACAGAACAAATTATTACCTTAATAATAATACTGCAAACCATCCTCAATCAGCTACCTATTTGTGGGATTTAGGAAATGATAAAACAAGTACTGCTTTTAACCCACAGGCTAATACCTACTCTTTACCCGGAGCCTTTGATATTACTTTAATAGCAACAGATAATTATGGGTGTAAAGATATCTCAATAAAAAAACTTCACATTGATAAAAACACATTAAAGCAACTTCCCGATATGTGTAGCAATGATAATATAGATTTTGAAGAACGAAAAATTGGAACTCCACTTGGAGGATCTTATTATATCGATTATGTGCCTGTTACTAATAACTATACAATTGCAGATGCATTAAGTAATCAAAACTATAATCCACATATACTCCAATACGATGTCTGTGGAACAACCACCTCTACTACTTTTAATATAAACCAAGCCCCTGCTGCTGCTAATTTTACAAGCCCCACGGGAAGCCCTGTGGACTTATGTTGGGGAACCTCTGTCACACTAACAAATACAGCGAACGATGCCAGATGGTTTAGCATTTCCAATTTAAGTCCTTTGCAAGTACACTCCACTTTAAATGGACACACAACAAATAATTTCACAAATCTTCCAAATACACAATACCATCCCTGATGAAATTAATTGGACAGTTAGGGATTATGCAAATGGATGCCTTTCAGACCCTTCTCCTACAATCACAATTCGATATAGTGTAACTCCCTATGTATATAATACCAATTATGATATAACAGTTTGTAAGGGAAGCAATGGAAATACTAATTTTTATGCCTGTGAAAATGACCCTACGAAAAACCCTTCATTAGACTGTGGTTTGGGGAATAGTATTCCAAAACAATGGTATAAAAATGGTGTAGCTATTCAAGGAGCAACAACTACAACCTATACTATTAGTAATAGTACAGCTACATCTGCAACTTATTATTATACAACAAAATCTAAATTTGGAGCATGTGAACAACAATCTGCTCACTATACTATTCACGTTCCTGATGTACCTATAGTTACAACAACTAATAACGTATTACAAATAGGAGGAAATAGTATACTTAATTTTACCAATGCAGCAGATTTTCAAAGTATTAATTGGTACTATAATGGAAAAGTTATTTCTACTTCACCTGTATTGAATGTCACTTTGCCAGGAAAATATACAGCCGAAGGAATTTCATCATCATGTGGAAACTATATTACTGAAGTAATTGTTAGTTTAAATTGTGGAAATATTATACCACCTAGAACTATTACAGTAAATACAACATATAACACTCCAACTACCCTGTTTGATGTAACAATAAATAATGGGGCTACGCTTACAGTAAGTGCAACTACTCTGACTATGCAAAGCTGTGCAAAAATTACAGTTAAAACAGGTGGGAGTTTGGTAATAAATGGCTCAAAACTTATAGGTTGCAGCGAGTGGGCTGGTATAACAGTTGAGGATGGTGGCACATTAACAATTAATGCTCAGAATGGTAATAATAGCGAAATTAGCGGTGCATATGCGGGGGTGTATTATAAGAAGATAGCTAATGGAAACGGTACAATAAATGTACAATATTGCGATTTTGGCAACAATACTTCTCATATTATATTGATTGATAAAACTGTTGGTACTTCTACCTTTTCTAATTGCAATTTTTATTCACTAAACAACAGCCCTACATGCGGGAATATTGCCAATATACCAACTTTGCAAAACTCATCTGTAAGAAAACAGTTATATATACAGGCTTGCAATAATGTCCATTTCACTCAATCCGTTTTTAGAGGGCAGCCAAACGTTGGAACCGCCTTTAGCAGATACGCGGTCGAAGGGTATAATCTTACTACCAACAATGCTAATTATAATTTAGAAGTAAAAGAATTTGATTTTAATGGTACTTATACAGAAGCCGTTCATTTGAATAATAGTAAAAATATAAATATTGAAGGGCGAGGCAGCATTGATAATATATGGGGGCAAATGGATGCAGCGATACATGCTATTGGGGGCTCAAAAGTAGCTGTAAAAAACACCCGCATTTCTGACTTTACTACTAACCCACCCCCTATTACTCCGCCTATTACTAACGGAATCTTATTTGACCAAACAGATGAATGTACAATAAATAATTGCAAGTTCCATTATTGTACTAATGGAATTCAATATTATAATACCCACTCAAATCAAGCAACTACAAATATTACAGAAAATGTGTTTTTTAGTAATCAGTTTGGCTTAGTGATGGCTTCAAATAGTTACCCTTATACTTGTGGTAATGTTTGTAACAATACAAATACAAATGTTATAGCAGTAAATATTGGCTGTAATAATTTTTTACATAACAATATAGGAATCTATGGATGCGGTAAATTAAACGAAATAGGTGATTTTAACCACGAGTCAGGCAATATAATGATTTGGAGTACTAGTAGCAACAATAATATCGATTGGGATTTTTTATGGGATGATCTAGCAGGTAATAATTCTCAAGAAAAAATAAATTTACTACCAGGAGCTGGAAATAGTAATTTTTATTTGATTAACAATACAAATCACAACACTCTTCTTGGAACATATCCGATGAATTCTACTCAAAATTTTTCTCTAACTGGATTTAAAGGTCAAACAAATTCAAACGGAGCTCTTTGCACTAGAAATGCTTCGAGACCATTTGCCCCCAATATTGCCAAAGACGAAGAAGAATCACAAAAATATAAAGTGGTTATATTCCCTAATCCATATACAAATTTATTTAATATAAATATTACATCGGATGAACCGTTAGAATTGTATTCTATTGAAATATATGATATTTTAGGAAATATTGTCAAAAAAACTCAAATACAAG
>JANYDJ010000083.1 GCA_025363675.1 Flavobacteriaceae bacterium
ATGGACGGGGATTGCAGCGGTATATAACAATGATATAAATATATATCCCAACCCCACAAACGGTGATGTGTATATAGAATTAAATTCTTACGCAAACAGAACATTATATATATATGATGCTTATGGAAAGCAAATTCTTCATAAGAAATTCTCTGACAAAATATATCATATTTCTTTGAACGAAAATTATGCTGCGGGTATTTATTTCTTTGTGATAGTTGAGGGAGATAGAACGAATATATATAAAGTGATGAAGGATTAATGGTTAGTTGTTAATTATAAATGGTTAATGCCATTCGGTAGATATTGGAGTAGGTGCAATTAATCCGCCGCGAATGATACAAACATTGTAGATACCTCCTATCGTCGGCATGACAAAGTACTAGGAAGCTGCTTGCTCATTCTATACTATCATATCGAGAAACGAGATATCTACTAAAACTGCTTAAGTGGAAATATATAAACACACCACTAGCATCGTAGATACCTCCTATCGGTCGGCATGACAAAAAAGATTGTCAGTCTGAGTTTATCGAAGACGGCTTGGAGTAGTAGTAAGGTTTGTCGCCCTTCGATAAACTCAGGGTGACAAACAAGCAATTTGTTATCTTATATTTGCCTGATGCGTATATCTATCAAGTATGGATTTTAACAATAAAAATTGGGTCGTCTTTTATTTTGCTGGAATCGTTTTATGGCTATCAATACCAATATGTAATATACTATTGAGCAATAATTATTCACACGCACTATATAATACTTATGGCAACCTCCTTCTTATAAATGTATATATCCAATGGGTATTTATCCTATTAGGCATTAAGTTAGTTATCGATAAAGAGAATGGAATTGCTCTGTTTATAAAACTCATTATATTCTTTAATACGATATTTTTGGCTCTAATGTACTTATTCCTTTTCGCTTTGGGCAGTATGGATACAGGTTGGACATAGAAAATAGAAAACTACAAATAATAATTAAAGTATTTAACTAACTGCCCGTGTCGAAAGACACTAGCGTTCATATATACTTTCAGTCACCCTGCGGAAGACTAAAAGCAGCGTCGGAAGAGGTCACAAATTTTTAGAACTGAATCCTTATGTTATGTTCGGTAATAACCTTTTGGTCATTTATTTTTCCTGGTTCCCAATACTTATTCTGTTTTAAGAACTTTATACCTACTTCTAATAACTGTTTCTTAAGTTTTCGATTTGTTGCTTCATTTTGATCGTTAAAGTTTTCTAAAAAGTATCCAGTAGCTATTCCTTCTTTATCAATATAGAAACTTATATCCATAAATGGCAAAGCCCCTTCTTTACCTGGCTTTAACTGATTTCTTAAACTATCGCCAAGTAAAAACAAAACATTAATTGTGTGAATATCATATCTAATTTGTTCGGGCTTAGTATCACAACGATGACTCTGAATAGTGTCATTTGAAAATCCCAACAAACTATCAGCTTGTTTATATAGTTTTTCTTTAAAATCAACTCCATATTTCTCAGCAATAATCTTGTCCATATATCCCATGTAACATCCTCGTGTTTGCCCTTTCGTCCCTCCCCATCCACTAACGGTTTCGTACTTAAATCTTAAATTATATGTTTTACAAAGCTGTTTCAGTTGTTTTATTTGTCTTGGAAAAATAGCAAAACAAGCATCTGTGGGATAACAATAAGTAATATCATTTTTATCAATGTCTCGTTTGGCTTCTTTTATGTCTTCTTTACATAGCAAATCACTATCTTTTGGATGCTCAATATATTTTATCAGGTAATTAGGAGGGTCTATTATTTCAACTCTTCGTCTGTGTTTGTTTGTTTCTTTCTTTAAGGCAGGTTCTTCTTCCCCACAAGAAAAAACAAACAATGTCAAAATATATCCAATAATAAAGATTTTATTATTTCTCATTTTAATACTAATGCATCAATTTGATAAAAGGTTGCTTAAGTGGTGTCGGGTTTTAAAACCCGACACCACTAATACCGAATTCTACAAATAATCCGCAAACCTTCTTATCACAGGTTCTATAATACTTCTATCTTTTATTTTATCCTCTAGCTTTTGCTCTATAATACTTGATAAAATTTTATCGTTGATGGGGCCACGCTCCAGTGCTTTTATATAAGGTGTATTGCTAAAAGTAACCAGCTCGTATTGCGACTGAAATAAATCAGAATATAATTCGCACAAGTCGTGTTCTATATGTTTGCGGTGAAGGAATTCTGCATCACCAACGCGGTCACTCATTTCATAAAAATTTTGAACTGCGAGTGATGCTATAGCATCTGTATTTGGTTTGCGTAAATGTTGGTATTGGTCGAATACATTTTTCCAATCGGGCAAATATTTTTCTATACATTCATCCATAATCACACAATCTTCGAACGAACAATTCATTCCTTGTCCGAAGAAGGGAACTACGGCGTGTGCTGCATCGCCCAGCAATGCTACTTTACCATCAACAGCCCAAGGCCAGCAGCGAACGGTTACCAATGAACCTGTAGGATTTGCAAAAAAATCTTCTATTAAAGTGGGCATTAAGAGTAATGCATCTGGAAATTCTTTTTCGAAAAATTGTATTATATCATCTGGTTTTTTCAAATTGGCAAATGAGGTTTCTCCCTCCATCGATAAAAATAAAGTACAGGTAAAAGTTCCATCGGGATTGGGTAAAGCTATCATCATAAATGCACCACGTGGCCATATATGCAATGCATTTTTCTCCAACTTAAATTCGCCATTGGGTCCTGGTGGAATACATAATTCTTTATAGCCCACATGCAAATAACTTTGGCTATAATCGAACCTATCTGTTATCTGCAAACGCCCACGGGTAGCGGCAAATGCACCATCGGTTCCTATAATATGATCGGCCATAAATGTTTGCTCACTTCCATCGGCCATTTCAAATTTTGCAGTGGCATTTTGTATATCAACATCGGTACATCTCGCATCGAAATGTATATTTATATTTTCATATTCATCGGCCAATTCCAACAGTCTTATATTTAACCGTCCGCGTGAAACAGAATATATACATTGTTGCTCGGTACCATAAGGTTGGAAATTCAATTCACCCGTGCGACTATGCATCATACGTCCGTACATGGGAATGGCATCGCTCAATATATCTTCTGTAAGTCCAACTTTATCTAATGCATTAATTCCACGATTTGAAAGTGCTAAATTAATAGACCTCCCCGCAGAAATTTTATTGCTACGCATATCAGACCTTCGTTCAAATAAATCAACTTTAAATCCCCGCCTAGCCATAAATACACTAAGTAATGAACCAGAAAGTCCGCCGCCTACAATTGAGATATGTTCCATGAGGCAAATTTACGATTTACGATTTACGATTTACGATTTTTTTATAGCTGTCAGTCTGAGTTTATCGAAGACGACGTTCGGAGAAAGATGTTAGTATATATGAGCACCTAGTTTGTCGCCCTTCGATAAACTCAGGATGACAAACCTTTAAGGCGTCAACCATGCTTCGACTCCGCTCACCATAGCATCGTAATCAGGCGTCAGCCAAATCGTACATCGTACATCGTAAATAAACTAGTCCATCACATCCTCATTATTATACATACTCACATAATTATAATAACGACCTTGATTTATTTTCCCTTCTTCTAGTGCTTTTAATACCGCACAGCCGGGTTCATGTATATGGGTGCAATTGTTAAACTTGCATTGTGATAATAGTTCTCGCATTTCGGGAAAATAGTGGGCAAGTTCTGTGTCTTCCACGCCTACTACACCAAAGTCTCTAATACCTGGTGTGTCTATCACTTTTCCTATTCCGGGCAGGTCGAACATTTGGGCAAAAGTGGTGGTATGTTTCCCTTGTCCGCTAAAGCCTGATACATCGCTTGTTTTTTGTATCGCTTCTGGCACCAGTGCATTTAATAAAGTAGATTTCCCTACTCCTGAATGACCTGCGAATAAGGTAGTTTTATTTTGTATTAACGCAATCAATTCATCAAGTCCGTGTTTTTGAGTAGCCGATATTCCAATTGTTATATATCCCAAACTATTATACAATGCTTTTATCTCATTATAAAATTCGGCATGGCCATATAAATCAATTTTATTAAAAACTATACAAGTAGGAATATGATAAGAACCAGTACATACCAAAAACCGATCAATAAATCCGGTAGAAGTTCGTGGGTCAACTAAAGAAACTATAATACATGCCAAGTCGATATTTGCTGCAATAATTTGTGTTTCTTTTGATAGTTTATTCGATTTACGGATAACATAATTGTGGCGTTGTAATACCGAAACTATATTATAGTCAGGTGCTGCGTCTTGCAATAGTACTTTGTCGCCAACCGCAATGGGATTGGTACTTCGTAGGTTTTGTAATTTAAGTTTCCCTTTTACGCGGGCTTTAATAGTTTGTCCATCTTCCAATCGCACATCATACCAACTTCCGGTCGATTTATATACAATTCCGTGGAGATGTGTTTCAGCCATTAAGCATATTTTTCGCCAAACTCAAGTTTGATGTCGGTAACTACTTGCTTTATTTCTTGCTCCAAATCTTTATCACAAATCAATAATATATTATCTTTCTCAACCACTATTAAATTGTCGACGCCTTTCATAATAACAAGCTTATCATGCGGCATATTTAATACATTGCCATTGCATTCAAACAGTTTTACTTTTTTGCCAACTACGGCATTTCCGCTGGCATCTTTATCCATGGTATCATATATAGAATTCCAGGTACCCAAATCGCTCCATCCAAAACTTGCGGGAATGGTATATACATTATCTGCTTTTTCCATAATACCATAGTCGATAGAAACGCTGGGGCATTGCGGATATATTTTGGTAATAAATCCAGCTTCATCCGCAGTATTATATAATCCTTTTCCTTGCTTGAAAAGATTGTGCAAATCGGGCAAATATTTTTCAAAAGCAGTTTTCATGGTACTGGCCCTAAATACAAATATGCCGCCGTTCCACACAAAGTCGCCGCTGGCTAAAAATGTTTTTGCCAATTCCAAATCGGGTTTCTCGGTAAATGTTTTTACTTTATGTACGTTCGGGCTTTTCTCTTCTTCCAAATATTGTATATATCCATAACCAGTATCGGGTCGGGTTGGTTTAATTCCGAGGGTTACAAAAGCTTCTTCTTCGGTAGCAAATTCGCGGGCAATTTCCATACATTCCAAAAACAATGTTTCGTCCATAATTAAATGGTCGCTAGGCACTACCATACAAGTTGCTTTTGGGTCGATTTGCTTAATGCGATAAGTGGCATAAGCAATACATGGGGCTGTATTTTTTCCCGAAGGTTCACCCAATATTTGCATATCGGCCATCTCGGGAATTTGCTCTTTTACCAAACCTCTATATTGCTCATTGGTAACCACCCAAATATTTTCGGGTTTATACTTTCGTGCAAATCTTTCGTAGGTATGTCTGATCAATGATTTACCTGTACCCAATATATCAATAAACTGTTTGGGTCTGCTTGAACGACTTACTGGCCAATAGCGGCTTCCAATACCGCCAGCCATTATAATCACATAATTATTTTCCATTTATTATTTCTCTTTATTTAAAAAAGGAGTGCGAAGTTACGCAATTATTTTATCAATATGCTTTGGCAAATAAAACCCTTTGTGTGGAGGGGTTTCCACTCAATATACATTTGCCTGTTTGCTGCTCGTTATTTAAAGGAATACAACGAATTGTTGCTTTGGTTTTTTCTTTTATTTTCTTTTCTGTTTCGGCTGTACCATCCCAATGTGCATATACAAAACCAAGTTCTACTTTTTGTTCAAAATCATCCCAGGTATCACATATATATGTTTTCTCGGCACGGTTATCCAATGCTTTTTGATAAATGTTTTCCTGAATCTGATCTAACAAATGCAATACTTTATTTTCCAAATCGGTAAGTGAAACCAATTGTTTTTCTTTGGTATCACGACGAGCAATCTCCACCGTTTGGTTTTCCAAATCGCGTGGACCAATGGCTATGCGAATAGGCACACCTTTCAGTTCCCACTCGGCAAATTTGAAACCTGGCTTGTGGGTATCACGGGTATCGAACTTTACGCTAAGTCCTTTTGCTTTTAGTGCTGCAAATATTTTATCGCCCGCTTCCAATACTTTGGTCTGTTCTTCATCGCTTCTATATATAGGTACTATCACTACTTGTATCGGTGCCAAGCGTGGGGGTAATACCAAGCCGTCATCATCGCTATGCGACATAATCAAAGCTCCCATCAATCGGGTAGATACGCCCCATGAAGTGGCCCATACAAATTCTGGTTTGTTTTCTTTACTCACAAATTTCACATCGAAAGCCTTGGCAAAATTTTGTCCCAAGAAATGCGAGGTCCCCATTTGCAATGCTTTGCCATCTTGCATCAATCCTTCTATACAATAAGTATCGAGTGCTCCGGCAAATCTTTCGGTTTCTGTTTTCAAGCCTTTAATAACGGGTACTGCTAAAATATTTTCAGCAAAGTCAGCATATACTTCCAGCATTTTGCGGGTTTCTTCCACAGCCTCTGCTTCGGTGGCATGGGCGGTGTGACCTTCTTGCCAAAGAAATTCTGTGGTACGCAGGAACAAACGTGTACGCATTTCCCAACGGACTACATTGGCCCATTGATTTACGAGCAACGGCAAGTCGCGGTAACTTTGTATCCAGCCTTTATAGGTGTTCCATATAATAGTTTCGGAAGTGGGGCGGACTATTAATTCTTCTTCCAATTTCGCTTCGGGGTCAACCACCATTTCGCCATCTACATTTTTGAGTCGGTAATGCGTTACCACTGCACACTCCGTGGCAAACCCTTCTACGTGACTTGCTTCTTTGGTAAAAAAAGATTTGGGAATGAACAAAGGGAAATAGGCATTTACATGTCCTGTATCTTTAAATCTCCTATCCAATTCCTGTTGCATTTTTTCCCATATAGCATAGCCATAAGGTTTAATAACCATACATCCTTTAACGGCTGCATGTTCAGCTAAATCAGCATTCTTCACCAAGTTATTATACCAAGCAGAATAATCTTCACTGCGTTTTACTTTTTGATTCTCCATATTCTTATTATTCGCCGCAAAAATAATCCAAAGAGGTGGTAATGGGGCAAAGAATAACAAATGGAAGATGGCGGTGTACTATTTATTTATTTTATTTGTGATTAAGGAACGGTTTTTGTAAATTTACAGCAAAAAATAAACCCGCTCATCCCCAAAAACTAATATCATCAAAATTATGAAAAATATTGGATTCGCTGTTTGTATAATAACAGCCCTTGCACTAGCCAGTTGTGGCACTATAAAAAATACTGCAAGCAATGCAGACGATGTGTATACCATTGGTGGCGATTTTAAACATATACAAAACGACCAAGTGGCCCGAGAGCAGAGAGCCATTGAGAAAGAACAAGAAAGACAAACAGCCCTGGCAGCTTTATATAAAACCAATACCACAGCAACCACCGTTAATGCTGTTCCCACCGCTGCAATTGCAAGCACGAATAACCCCTGTAGCTGCAACAATATGTATCCCGGCTATGGCACTTATGGATTTAATACAGGCTATGGTTACAACAATAATTATAATATGATGGGAATGGGATATGGTTATAATACCTTTGGTATGGGAAATAATTATCGCAGCCCCTATAGCTATAGCAATTATTATACGCCAACAAATTATTATTATAATACCTATTCCACAAACAATACTGGATATACTGAAAATATACAACAGCATTCGGTTCCGCAACAGCACCGCACAACAGGGATTGGGAGTAGCACACCGGGGCAAAGCAAGGGTGTGAATGCCTCGTTCGATAAGCCTGGGGTTGCTGTTCAAAATACGCCAGCACCTGCCACTGGCAATATGCAGGTTCATACCCGTAGTACCTATAATAATCCGCAAACTTCTTATACCCCAGTGCCTCAAAACTATCAACCAACACCTCAGGTGCACACCCCAACGGCACAGAGTTATACCCCTATACCACAAGCTACCCAGCAAAGTTATACCCCCGCTCCACAGCCAGTATACCAATCTAGCTCCAATCAACCTTCTTCGTATTCTACCCCAGCATCCACTCCTTCATATAGTACACCATCCTATAGCACTCCTTCACCTAGCACTCCTTCTTACAGCACACCCTCGTATAGCTCACCTGCTCCCCGCTCTGGCAACGGTGGATTTGGCGGGGCTACACAAAATAGTGGCAGTAGCTCACACAGTGGAGGAGGCAGGCACCGTTAATACGATATCTCGTATTTAGAATTATCATATATAATAGCCCATTAATCGTGATGAAATTTTTAAAAAATCTTGGACTTTGCATTGTTGTTTTCTTTTTTTGTATTCCATTAGTTCATGCACAAAACGAGCAGGATGTATTAAGATACAGCCGATTTTTCCCTTTCAGTACTGCACGAAGTTTGGCATTGGGTGGGGCCATGGGAGCAGTGGGGCACGATATCGGATCATACACTATAAACCCTGCTGGTATAGCTGTTAACCGATACAATCTTTTAAGTTTTAGCGGTGGTACCCTACAAACAATTTCATCGGGAAACTATGCTGGAGATATATCTCGGGCAAATCGTTTCAATCTCAATATCCCTTCTATGGGCATCGTATTTACAGGATTAAAATATGACGACAAAAACAAACCAGTTAGTGATGGGTGGGCCAATGTGAACCTATTGTTTAGTTATAACCGCGTTACCCCTTTATACGAAGATTATACCTATAGCGGCAATAATAACCAGAGTTCTATAGCTGATGTATTTGCACAGCAGGCCGCCGGCAATAGCACCTCCGATTTAGAAAATAACTATGCCGACCCGTATGCCCTTGCCTATAAATCGGGTATTATAAAATCGGCAGGAACTTTTGGAAAGTATGTTCCCTCCTTTACAGAAAACAACAACAACCCCCGACCTAACTTCTCGCAATCGGGACAAAATGTGTTACGGGGCAATGTGAATGAATTTAGCACAGGCGTAGCCGCCAGCTATGCACACCGTTGGTTTATTGGAGGTACTTTTATATTACAAACCATCCGGTTTAAATCTAATTTAAATTACCAGGAGGAAGATATAGATAACACGGCAGCATATATAAAATCAATGGCATACGATCAAAAACTCTTTACCAGTGGTAGCGGTGCAGGTTTCAAATTGGGAGCGATATACAGAGCCAATGATTTAGTTAGAATTGGATTAAGCTATCATAGTCCGATAGCCTATAGCCTCACCGACCAATATAGTTATAATGTTTCATCTACATTGGACCAAGCATCCAATGGCACTGCTTATTATACCAACCCTTCTGACCAACAAAATTTTTCTTATCGCATATATCGTCCGGGTCGCATTATAGTTAGCTTAGCTTTGGTAAAAGAGAAAAAAGGCTTATGGAGTTTAGATGCTGAGTATGTGAATTATTCTAATGGGAACCTATCTTCAATCACTTATAATTTTAACCAAGAAAATAAGAATATAATAAAATCATACAACCCTGGTTGGAATATCCGCACGGGCGGAGAGCTGTTTTTCGAAAAGGTATTCTTGCGTTGTGGTTATTCCTATATGGCCAGCCCATATACTGATAAAAATACCTATGCAGCAGCACTGTCATCTAGGCATTTAATAAGTGGCGGACTCGGTATCAATAATAAATATAATTCATTTGACATAGGGCTTGGATACATAACGGGCAAAGACTATTTCACGCCCTATAGCATAAGTAATCTGCCCTACCAAAGTGCCATTGTAAAGGAAGAATCCTTTATGATGATGCTTACCTATAATTATAAGTTTTAGTACTTCGTGGTCTTAAAATTTTTGTAGAATTATTATATTTAATTAAAATTGCAGGATACGCTATATATAATACATCACCTGTTGAATCTAATTGAGCGGTAGATATTATAAGAATGCCAAAAAATTTTGCCCCTTAAATATTCCTATCTACTTTTGCAGCCCTAAATTCTAAACTCATTAAGAATGACTTATAAAGAACCCGCTCCATTGAGCAAAACCCACCTCAACCCTTTCGAGTCTATGATGTCACGATTTGACATTGCTGCTAAAGCCCTCGGATTAGACGACTCATCGTATAATGTATTGAAATCGCCCGCCAAAGTGGTGATGGTAAACCTGCCCGTAGTAATGGACAATGGCAAAGTGCAAGTGTTTGAAGGTTACCGTGTAGTACATAATGCAAACCTAGGCCCATCCAAAGGCGGTATACGCTATAGTATGGATGTGAACCTAGACGAGGTGAAAGCCCTTGCAGCATGGATGACCTGGAAATGTGCCGTAGTTGGTATTCCTTATGGCGGTGGTAAGGGAGGTGTTAAATGCGACCCACGCAGCATGAGCAAAGGCGAACTTGAAAGACTTACCCGTGCCTATACCGTTTCTATGATAGACGTGTTCGGCCCCGAAAAAGATATACCAGCACCCGATATGGGAACAGGCCCGCAAGAGATGGCTTGGCTAATGGATGAATATTCAAAAATAAAAGGCTACTCATGCCCCGCAGTTGTTACCGGAAAGCCATTGGTACTTGGTGGTTCATTAGGCCGTGTGGAAGCTACCGGCCGTGGGGTGATGGTTACTGCCCGCAGTGCGATGGCCAAAATGGGAATTAATCCTGTTGGGGCAACCTGTGCTGTGCAAGGATTTGGTAACGTAGGTTCCATATCTGCAAAACTTTTGGCCACACAAGGTCTAAAAATTGTAGCCATTTCTGATGTAAGCGGTGGTTATTATAATCCCGATGGAATTAATATAGAAGAAGCAATAGCGTATCGTGATGGAAACCAAGGAACACTAGAAGGATTTCAAGCTCAGAAAATTAGCAACAATGAGTTGTTAACTTTAGATGTTACAGTATTGGTACCTGCCGCTATGGAAGACCAAATAACTGCTGAAAATGCAAACGATATAAAAGCCAAACTTATTGTGGAAGGTGCCAATGGGCCTACATCGTGGAATGCTGATGAGATATTAAATAGCAAAGGTATTATGGTTGTTCCCGATATTTTGGCAAATGCGGGGGGCGTTACTGTATCGTATTTTGAATGGGTACAGAACCGACTTGGATATTATTGGACAGAAGAACGCGTAAATCGCCGTGCCGATCGTACTATGAAAATGGCTTTTGAAGCAGTATATGCCGCTGCCCAAAAATATAATGTAAGTTGGCGTATTGCTGCCTACGTAGTATCTATTGACAAGGTAGCCAACACCCAAAAATTCCGCGGCGTATTTTAATTCAGGATTCGCTTAACTAATTTTAATTTGAAAAGTATAAAGTACCTTATACTTGCTACTTTATACTTAATACCTACTACTTGATACCTTATACTATTTACTTTATACTATTATGATACACAAAGAAGGATTTGCCACAATTTTTATCGTTACTCTACTATTGGTGGGCATAAATTGGGGGTTGACTTTTATCACCAAAAATGAAATCATTGTTGGGCTGCTTTTGTTGGCTTCGATAATTGTATTTGGTATTGTATTACAGTTTTTTCGCAACCCCAGCAGGAACACTCCTATTAATGCCAATAATATTATAGCACCCTGCGATGGCAAAGTGGTGGTAATAGAAGAAGTGGAAGAGCCCGAATATTTCAAAGACAAACGCATACAGGTTTCTATTTTTATGAATCCTTTTAATGTGCATGTAAATAGAAATCCAATTAGTGGAACCGTAAAATATAGCAAGTATCATCCGGGCAAATATTTGGTAGCTTGGCACCCTAAAAGCAGTACAGAAAATGAAC
This sequence comes from Flavobacteriaceae bacterium, assembly GCA_025363675.1. Taxonomy (GTDB): domain Bacteria; phylum Bacteroidota; class Bacteroidia; order UKL13-3; family UKL13-3; genus CANJUD01. The sequence goes on from JANYDJ010000083.1 coordinate 11,823, forward strand.
GCACCACTATTGTAATAGAACAGCCCGAAAAAAAAATGGAAGTACTTTTCCGTCAAATAGCTGGGGCTATGGCTCGCCGTGTGGTAAACTACAGTAAAGAAGGACAACCCGCCATGCAGGGAGCCGAAATGGGATTTATTAAATTTGGAAGTCGTGTTGATATTTTTTTACCCGTAGGAACACAGATAAAAGTAAAACTGGGCGATAAAACCGTGGGCGGAGAAAGCATCATCGCTTCTTTTGCTTAATGGTTGTGGTAAGTATTAAATACCACACAAGTATTCCCAAGTTCTTGTCTTATATCAAAGGCAATTATTATATAAGCTAGCATTGTTTTTATTCTTAATATAAGTGAATACTAAAATATATTTTCGCATCTTGGGGTTTGCCCGCAAATCCATGAGTATTGTTCCATTATATATATTATTTTCTTTGATGAGCATTGTATTTGGGATGCTTAATATTATACTATTAATTCCCTTGTTAAAAGTTATATTTGACAAAGCCCAACCGAAACACCTGCCATCACCTACTTTCAACAATCCGTTCCAGTATTTATTAGATTCTTTCAATTATCAGTTCGATAAAATATTGATAGAACACGGAAGTTTGGGTTCCTTATATTTTGTATGTGCCGTGGTAATGATATCCGTACTGTTGGCCAATGTATGCCGCTATATGGCCCAGCGTACGATGCTAAAAATACGGGTAAATGTAATCAGAAATTTGAGGCAGGCCATCTATGATAAAATTGTATCGCTCGATTTATCTTTTTTCAGCAACCAACGCAAAGGCGATTTAATGTCGAGCATGAGCAATGATGTGCAATCTATTGAAGACACTGTGGTTTCAAGCATACAAGTGGTATTTAAAGACCCTTTGATGATTATTGTATATTTCATTATGCTTTTCTCTTTATCAACCAAGCTCACTTTGTTTACTATTATAATATTACCCCTAACCGGTTTGTTAATTTCTCAAATAAGCAAGCGGCTAAAAAAAGACTCTGTTGAAAGCCAGAAAACTTTGGGCAGCCTGCTCTCTATTACCGAGGAGACCATATCGGGCACCCGTATTATAAAAGCTTTTAATGCACAACATTATTTAAGAGACAAATTTGAAAGCCTCAATTTTTATTATACACGCACCCTCAAACGTATGTTTTACCGACGCGATATTGCTTCGCCTTTAACAGAGTTTATGGCCTACGGTGCTATCATCGCTATTATATTATATGTGGGGCCTTTGGTTTTATCTGATAAGAGTGATTTAAGTGCTGAAGAATTTATAGGATATATTGTTTTTTATGTGCGGATTTTAGACCCCGCCAAAAACATTACCGGAGCTATAGCGGCCATACAGCGTGGGCTGGCATCGGGCGAAAGAATTTTTGCCATCATGGATGAAGAGCAACATATAGTAGAGAAACCAAATGCCGAAGCCATACAAAGTTTCGAAAAAGATATCACATTTAACAACCTCTCATTTGCCTATACTAAAGGAGATACAGGCTATGTACTCAAAGATATAAACCTTACCATAAAGAAAGGACACATGGTGGCACTGGTAGGACATTCGGGAAGCGGGAAAACTACTTTGAGTGATATGCTGCCTCGCTATTATGATCCAAGCCAAGGCTCTGTGAAAATTGATGGGCACAATTTGAAGGATATTAAACTTCACAACCTGCGAGACCTCATGGGTGTGGTATCGCAAGAAGCAATTTTATTTAATGACAGTATATATAATAATATTGCTTTTGGATTACCACACATACAGCAAGAAGAGGTGGAACAAGCAGCCGCAATTGCCAATGCCCACGATTTTATTATGCAAACTGAAAATGGCTACCAAACGATAATAGGAGACCGTGGGAATAAATTAAGCGGAGGGCAAAGACAACGGCTCTCTATAGCTCGTGCGGTGCTTAAAAATCCTCCCATATTAATACTCGATGAAGCCACCAGTGCACTGGATACCGAAAGCGAAAAAATAGTACAAGATGCATTATATAAACTCATGCAGAACAGAACTAGTATTGTAATTGCACACAGGCTTAGCACCGTGCAAAGTGCCGATATGATAGTGGTGCTTGACAAAGGCCAGATAGTGCAATGCGGCACGCACGAAGAACTGATTACACAAACTGGGATATATAAACAATTGAACGATTTACAAAAACTGGGTTAAGTTGTGCATAAAATTCTCAACTATTTAAGCTATTCTTCCTACCTTTGTTTTGTCATTAACTGCATGAAACACATATATAATACTATTTTATTTGTTTTAATCTCAATGGTTTTGAGTATATCATTTGCAGTTGCTCAAACCCCTGCAAAGCCCAGTAAAAAATTAAATTATTTACAAAGCGACGGCTATGCAAAAGCCCTAAAATACGCTGCTACAGAGAACAAGCCTGTGCTCCTATTTTTCAATTCGCACGATTGCCACCAATGCGAAAAATTTAGCAGCGAGGTGATGGAAAGTGATACATTTATTAAAGCGATTAAAGGGAAATTTATAGCAGTAAATGCATCCGTAAATAATGATGATGCCAAGAAAGCAGCTATCAAATTTGGGGTAATGAAACTTCCTTTATTGGTGATGATGCACTCGGCAATGCCCGAGTTTTTTTATATATGCGAGATGACCATGAATGCTGATTCTATGGGAAAACAAGCAGATGCATTTACCGCCGCCAAAAATCTATATGATCAAATTCTGTTGATGACAAGCACAAATAAAATCAGCAATGATTCTGCATCAGCAGAAATTGCTCGAAATTATGCAAAACGTGACTACACAAAATATAAAGACAATGAAGCAACATTGCATTGCAAATCGAGAACTTTAGATATTAAATTTTTTACCAAATTTAAAGATATATATATACAAGAGTGGGAAATACAGAAGAAAAAGGCAGCGGCCAAAAAGCCTTAAAAGTACTTATAGTAGGTCCTGCACATCCTTTGCGTGGCGGCCTTGCCACTTTTGACGAACGCCTTTGCAAAACATTTAACGACCTTGGGCACCATTGCGAAATTCTTAATTTTAGCTTGCAGTACCCCAATGTATTATTCCCCGGAAAAACTCAATATAGCGATGAGCCGGCACCCCAAAATATGATTATAAATACAGAGCTTAATTCTGTAAACCCGCTCAACTGGCTTGCCAAAGGTTTAAAATATAAAAAACAAAACTACGATTTTTTGGTGTTCCGTTTTTGGATGCCATTTATGGGGCCCTGCTTGGGTAGTATCGCACGTATAGTTAAGTCCAATAAAAAAACCAAAATTTTAGCCATTGCCGACAATTTAATACCGCACGAAAAAAGAGCTGGTGATCTACTTTTTACCAAATACTTTATCAATTCCACACAAGGGCTGCTTACTATGTCGCAATCGGTAATGCACGATATTGATTTGTATTTTCCGGGCAAGCCAAAAGCTTATAACCCGCATCCCATGTACGATTCGTTTGGCCCTGCCGTGAGCAGAGAAACAGCATTGAAAGAATTGAATCTCGATCCAGATTATCGCTATCTTTTATTTTTTGGTTTTATACGCAAATACAAAGGCTTGGATATATTACTAGAATCTTTAACAAAAAGTAAATACTTTAACAATGCTACAAAAAAAATTAAAGTAATTATTGCTGGTGAATTTTATGAAGACTCAAAACCTTATATGGATTTGATAGAAAAATACCAACTACAAGAACATTTAATTTTACACACCGATTTTATACAAAACAGTAAAGTGCCCAATTATTTCTGTGCTGCCGATATGGTGGTTCAGCCTTATCACAGTGCCACACAAAGTGGGGTTACGCAAATTGCTTACTATTATAATGTGCCGATGTTGGTAACCGATGTAGGTGGCCTAGCTGAGCTTGTTCCCCACAACCAGGTTGGTTATGTGTGCCAGCCAAATGCAGAATCGGTAGCGACCGCTATCGACGATTTTTTCGACCATAATAGATACGATTCTATGAGGACAAATGTAGAAGTATATAAAAAGAATTTTTCTTGGAATTCATTGGTCGAAAAACTGATTGGACTTTATAACAATACCAAACCATAAATTAGCTAAAAATGGCATCAATAAAAAAATATAGTATCGCATTTACTATTATAATATCACTCACCTGTATACTATACTTTTCATGGGACTATTATAATAATTCAAAAGCCCTGAATACTGAGAAAAATTCACCCGATGATTCTTTAAAAGATTTAGATGCTATGGACACTATAATTGTTGGAACTAAAAACATAGCAGATATTGAAAAGCAATTCGGCCCCTCAAAAACTGACCAATTTGTAGGCAATTATTATATAGATAAAGAAGCAGGCTATATGTTTGAGGTTGATAGTGCCAAAAACTATAACCTTAAATACAATTTCGAGAAAAAAATTAAACCTGATGACCCGCTACTAAAGTGCAGCCCGGGCAAAAATATATTTTTTGAAATTACAGAAGTGCAACTGCAGAAAGGTATGGGTATCGATGATTATATAAACAGGTGGTGTCTTCCCGGAATATATAGCAATAGCAAATATCCCAAAGTATATTTTGATTACCCAAATCAAACAGCTTATTTTAGAGGAGAGTTCCCTGCATTTAAACAACTATTATATACCAAATGCTGCTTAAGGGGAGATAAGGTTATGGTGTGCATGCTTCGCTATAATGCCAAAGATGAATCAAATTATTTTGTAAAAGCATTATCTAAATCTGTTGACGGATTTAAATTAATTGCCAAATAAAAAGCAGATTCAATGAACCTGCTTTTTTAAAACTATATAATGATAATAGTATACTACAATTTCACAAATTTCACGTTCACTTCTATTCCAAACTTTTCGAAATGGAATATATAAACACCTTTGGGTAAAAAGGGCAGGGAAATACTTTGTATATCATTTCCATTTAATTGTTGGGTAGCAATTGATCTTCCGCTTAAATCAATAATTTTTACTTGCTTAAAATCTGATATACCCGATACTTGTATACTTTCAGCAGCATCATATAAAATTACTTTGGGGGTTTTCGATTTTACATCTTCAATACCTGTGCACCATGCTTTCAAATTATAAGTTAAAGTATCGGCATGTGTGGGGTCTGAATCTAATTTAATTGCAAGGGCTAATTGACCCGTGCCACAGTCAGCATTGGTTTCCACATCTATCTGAAAAGTCTTTGTTTTGCTTTTCCCAATCACAAACGGATTACTATTGGCAAAAGGCGTGTTGTGGCACACAAAAGGATCGCAAAAGGTAGTTACCCAACTGTTTTTAAAATTGGCATTTATCAAAGTCCATGTAAAATCTGTATCGGTTGTACTGTTGTTGGTAATTTGTATAGTCTTGGCTAAAGTGCCACCAACACCTGCATCGAGGTTGATTGTTTTTTGAGATAGCGTGAACTGCTGACCAAAAATAGCAAGCGTGGCGAATAAGAAAACTTGTAGTGAAATTATTTTTTTCATTGGATAAAGACGGTTAATTTTAGGCAAAAATAAAGAAAAGTATTCGAGAACGACAACTTTTTCTATTTTAAATTTTTTTATGTTTTACTAGTAAAATGAAAAAAATTTTACGGTTGCAAAAAAAGATTGTACCTTAGCAGCCCAAATTAATCTAAAATCAAAAAAAACATGAAAAAATTATTACTTGGATTGGCCCTATTGGCTGCGGGTACTGGCTCTTACGCTCAGTCCTACTATTCCATTAAAAAAATTGGTGTTGCCGACTCATACGATTGGCAATACGGACTAACAAACGGGAATGTGCTTTTAAACAAACCCAACAACGATGTATTGTCTAGTAGCCAAACCGTACCTTTCTCATTTACTTTGTTTGGCAATAGCTATACTTCCTACAAAGTATCTGACAATGGCTACCTCACTTTCGATACTAGTGCATCTACAAGTGACAACACCCCAGCAACTTTGCCATCAGCTTCAAAACCTCAAAATTCAATATTTGGTTTTTGGGCCGATTTGGAATTGAAAGCAGCTCCAGCTCCAAATGCAAATTTCCCAGTAAAAGTATTGAACTATTCCTATGGCACTTCACCAAACAGGGTTCACGTTATTCAGTGGTTTGGCGTATCTAAAAAAGGTGCAGCCATTGCCGCTAATTCTGATGTGCTTGCATTTGCAGTAAGATTATATGAAGATAGTCATTTTGATGTGGTTTATAGCTGGGGTGGCAATGCCAACTTTACCGGTTCAGTAGGTACTCAAGATGCAGGAAACAACGCATACACAATTTCTGGAAGCCCATCATTTTCTTTCCCACTTACCGCAGGTGCCAGCCAAAAAAATGCTGACGCTATTATATATACCTTCAAATCGGGTACACAACCTGATTGGGATGCTTCGGTAATTTCATCTACCATCAAAAATGTGGTAAAATTAGGAAATGTAAATGTAGCGGGTGTAGTTACCAATTATGGTAAAAGCACTATCAATACATTCGATATCAACTATAGTGTTGATGGCGGTGCAACCGTAACAAAAAATATAACAGGTGTAAATATTGCTCCAGGTGGAGGTACTTATAGCTTTACCCATCCTACAGCTTGGGTTCCTGCTACTCCTGGTAAATTATATGCTTGCAAAATTTGGGCTTCAAACCTTAATGGTAATAATGATGCAAACCCTAGCGACGATGAATTCAATGTATCGTGTTTTGTAAACGAAGGCCTTAATGGAACCAAACACGTTCTTCTAGAAGAAGGTTCTGGTGCTTGGTGCGGTTACTGCCCCGATGGGCATTTAATTATGACAAGCATACTAGAAGACCCTAACTACGCTGGCAAAGTATTTGGTGTGGTGCATCATAATGGCGACGGAATGACCAATGCAAATAGCGATATTATCAATAGCAAATTTGCTACAGGCTATCCTTTTGGTATGATTGACCGTACACTTTTCTCAGGTCAAACTAGCGTTGGCTTAAGCCGTAACCTATGGGTACAAAATGTAGATGCTAAATTAAATGCCCCTACTCCTGTTGATGTTACCATCACAAACAAAAAATATGATCCTGCTACCCGCAAATTAACCTTTACCGTTAAAGCTAATTTCGCCGATTATTATATGGGCGACCTTCGTTTGAATGCCTTTATTGTTGAAGATAAAGTGCGTGGTGCAGATGTTCACTCTACTTGGACCCAACATCAGTATTATAGCAAACAAGGCTCTGCAGCAGGCGGACCTTCGCATCCATTATATGAATTGCCTGAGTGGATGGTAGGTTATGTTCACAACCACGTGGTTCGTAAAGTTAATCCTATTGCTACTTCATCTGCTTGGGGCGATGCAGGTATAATCCCTACTATTGTTTCCAAAGGTGATACCTATACCCAGAATTATTCATATACAATCCCAGTTCTTAAAACAGTAACAGGAATTTTGGGCAAAAATACCCTTCCTTGTAATTTGTGTAACGAAAATGATGGTGACGGGATGAACAAACCAAGTGATATTAAAATTATCGGTTTTGTAAGTATGTACGATGCTACTGATATAACAAAATATGAAGTATTGAACTCTATGGAAGAATCGAGTGTTTGGGGAACTGGTGTAACTGAAAAACGTGTTTCTACCATTTCAGTTAGTTCTTTATATCCTAACCCAACCCAAGATGTAATTAATGTAGAATTGAACTTGACCCAGTCAGCCAATGTAGCTGTAACAATTACAGACGTTGCTGGCAAATTGGTTCAAACAGTTGCTAACAAATCTCTTCCAAATGGTGCTTCTATGTTGCCTCTATCTACTTTGGCATTGCAAAACGGTATCTACTTTATGACCTTGAATGTAAACGGTCAAAGTGTTACTCACCGTTTCGTTGTAGCTCACTAATATTTAATATCCGCCTTTGCGGATTATATAAACCCTGCCCCATAAAGGCAGGGTTTTTTATTATATAAGAGGGGGAACATTCCGTCATTGCGAGGAGCGTGTGAATGGAAAAACAATGGCGACGAAGCAATCTCCTTGAAGTATGCTCGAGCACATCGAAATTTTCAAGCATACATTCTATGAGACCCTTCGTGAGAAGATTCCTCTGAATGACGAGAGATATATAATACATAACAAACATGAACAACAAAGAAGATATAGTAAAAGATTGGTTGCCCCGATACACAGGCACACCGCTCGATAAATTTGGTGAATATATATTGCTCACCAATTTCAGTAATTATATAGAACTGTTTTCCAAAAAATTTAAAGTTGAAATTATAGGAAAAGACAAGCCCATGCAAACCTGCACGCATGATAACATCACTATTATAAATTTCGGGATGGGCAGTGCTATGGCAGCTACTGTTATGGATTTGCTTTCGGCTATTATGCCCCAGGCGGTATTGTTTTTGGGCAAATGCGGAGGCCTTAAAAAAACAAAATTGGGCGATTTTATTTTACCCATTGCCGCCATCCGTGGCGAAGGTACAAGCAATGATTATTTACCTCCTGAAATACCCGCCCTACCATCATTCCGTTTACAAAAAGCGGTATCGGTTAATATAGTAAAACACCAATGCGATTATTGGACAGGCACTGTTTATACAACCAACCGCCGTGTATGGGAGCACGATAAAAAATTTAAAGATTATCTGCATGATATAAAAACAATGGGCATTGATATGGAAACAGCCACTATATTTATAGTAGGTTTTGCCAATGGAATTCCTCATGGTGCTTTACTTTTGGTAAGCGATAACCCAATGACACCCGAGGGAGTAAAAACCAGCAAGAGCGACCAAAAAGTAACCGGACAATTTGCAGAAAAACATTTAATGATTGGTATAGATTCGTTAAAAGAATTAAGAGACTCGGGCGAGAGTGTGAAGCATTTGAAATTTGATTGATATATATAATTTTAGACACCAAGTAACATAAATATATAAACCTAATTCCATGCAAACCTACATCATCGGAATAACTGGCGGAAGTGCATCGGGCAAAACATCGTTTTTGCTTGAGCTGAAAAATACATTTGCTGCACATGAGGTTTGTGTAGTATCGCAAGACAATTATTATAAACCTTTACACGAGCAAGAGGCTGATGGCAATGGCATGGTAAATTATGATTTGCCCACTTGTATTGATGTAGATAGATTTTTGGTGGATATACAAAACCTAAAAAATGGCGACAGTATTACCAAGAAAGAATATGTATTTAACAACCCCAATAAAGTTCCCGAAACTATAATTATAAATCCTGCTCCTATTATAATAGTGGAAGGTTTGTTTATATATTATTTTGAGAAAATAGCGGAACAGTTACAGTTAAAAATATTTGTTGATGCTGATGAAGAACTAAAATGGCAACGCCGCCTGCAACGCGACACTGCCGAACGTGGTATTGAAAACCATATAGTAAAATACCAATGGGACAACCATGTAAAACCTGCTTATGAGGCGTATCTTCTCCCCTATCGAAACCATAGTGATATTATAATAACCAATAATATAAATTATAATAAAGGTTTAGCAGTAATGCAAAATCATATCAGGCAAATACTTGAAGGTTTATCATCCTGAATGTGTTTGTCATCCTAAGTTAATCGAAGGGCGACAAACTAGGATGCTTATATATTGAGTAGTATTGGAACAATTCACTCCAAACACCGTCTTCGATAAACTCAGACTGACAGTCGTGATTAACTCGTTACAATTTTGTTAAAAAGCCCTGCCTCCCAAACAATACTTTTGCATCCCTGTTAGAGATTGGTATTAAATGAAGAACAAAGAAGAAATTGAAGATGGCCTGATAGAGGTGTTTGGTGCCCGCATGCACAACCTCAAGAATATTGATATCGCTATGCCCCGCAATAAACTAATTGTTATTACGGGACTGAGCGGAAGCGGGAAAAGTTCCCTGGCTTTCGATACTATTTTTGCCGAAGGGCAACGTCGTTATCTGGAAACTTTCAATGCCTATGCCCGACAATTTGTGGGAAATTTAGAACGCCCCGATGTGGACAAAATAGATGGACTGAGTCCCGTAATTGCTATTGAACAAAAAACGGTGAGCAAAAATCCACGCTCTACAGTGGGTACTATTACTGAAGTTTACGATTTCCTTCGACTACTATATGCCCGTGCCGCCGATGCCTATAGTTATATAAGTGGTGAACGCATGGTGAAGATGAACGAGGACCAGATTATCCAAAAAATATTCACCAATTTTCACGAGAAAAAGATTATGCTTTTGGCCCCAGTAGTTAAAGGTAGAAAAGGGCATTATAGAGAACTGTTTGAGCAAATTCGCAAACAAGGATATAGCAAAGTACGGATTGATGGAAAGCTACAAGATATAGTGCCCAAAATGCAAACCGACCGTTACAAGATACATGATATAGAAATACTGATAGACCGCGTACAGCCTGGTGTGGAGAAAGAAACCCGTATAAAAGACAGTATAAAAATGGCGATGAAAACGGGCAAAGGTATTATAATGGTTGCCGAGGCCGATGGAGAAAATGTACAACATTATAGTCGTTTTTTAATGGACCCTGTTAGCGGCATTAGTTATGATGAACCGCAACCCAATACCTTCTCATTCAACTCGCCTTATGGAGCTTGCCCTACCTGCGATGGCCTAGGTTCGCAACGCGAGGTGAATGAAAAATTCTTAATTCCAGATCATACAAAATCTATTATAGGCGGTGCACTTGCCCCCATGGGAGAGTATAGAAATAACTGGACGTTTGCCGTGATGAAAGCATTGGGAAAAAGACATAAATTTGGTTTGAATGATAGTATTAATTCATTGAAGAAAAACCAAATGGAAATACTCCTCAATGGCGACCAAGAACAGCTGGATGTGGAGTACGAATTTGCATCGGGCTACAAACAAATATATCATACTACTTGGGAAGGGTTGGCCAATTATGTAAAACGCCAATACCTCGAAAAACCTGGCGATAGTATAGCCGCTTGGGCCGAAGACTTTATGGAGGTATCGCCTTGCCCCAGTTGCCATGGTACGCGTTTAAAACAAGAAAGCCTTTGTTATAAAATTGCCGATACCAATATAGCCCAACTTGCTGAAATGGATTTATTGAGCCTGGGCAAATGGATGGAAAATGTGGAAAGCAAATTGGATGAAAGACAAAAAATTATAGCTACAGAAGTATTAAAAGAAATACGTTCTCGCTTAGGTTTTTTATTAAATGTGGGATTGGAATACTTAACACTTAATAGTCCGGCACGAACGCTTAGTGGTGGAGAGGCACAACGTATTCGCTTGGCTACACAAATAGGTAGTCAGCTTACGGGAGTATTATATATATTGGACGAACCCAGCATAGGTTTGCACCAACGCGATAACCACAAACTGATTGAAAGTTTAAAAAATCTGCGTGATATAGGAAACACCGTAATGGTGGTAGAACATGATAAAGATATGATGATGGATGCCGATTATATAGTAGACATTGGACCCGGTGCTGGCAGCCATGGCGGACATATAGTAGCACAAGGAAATTTGCAAGAATTTATGAAACAAAATTCTGTTACCTCGCAATATATAAGTGGTAAAAGAAATATAGATGTGCCGAAAAAACGCAGAGCAGGAAATGGGAAACATATAGAACTAAAAGGCTGTACCGGAAATAATTTGAAAGGTGTAGATGCTTCATTTCCATTAGGCAAATTTATTTGTGTAACCGGTGTTTCAGGCAGTGGAAAATCTTCTTTAATTAATGAAACATTATATCCTTTGCTGCACAAACATTTTTATCAATCACGTTTAAAACCATTACCCCATAAAAGTATTACAGGATTAAAAAATATAGATAAAGTAATAGAGATTGATCAAAGTCCAATTGGTCGTACACCACGCAGCAATCCGGCAACTTATGTAGAAGTATATACTGATATAAGAAACCTGTTTACCAATTTACCTGAAGCAAAAATAAGAGGCTATAAACCTGGTCGTTTTTCATTCAATGTAAAAGGTGGCCGCTGCGAAACTTGTGAAGGCGGTGGAATGCGTGCCATTGAAATGAATTTTTTACCCGATGTATATGTACAATGCGAAACATGCAAAGGCAAAAGATATAATAGAGAAACATTAGAAATAAGATATAAAGGTAAATCTATTAGTGATGTTTTAGATATGAGTATTGAACATGCTGTTGAGTTTTTTGAACCGGTTCCATCTATATATCGCAAAATAAAAACATTGAAAGATGTGGGCTTGGGATATATAACACTTGGCCAACAAAGCACCACACTTAGTGGCGGCGAAGCACAACGCGTAAAACTAGCTACAGAACTGAGCAAACGCGATACTGGAAACACCTTTTATATATTAGACGAACCCACCACTGGTTTGCACTTTGATGATGTAAAAGTATTACTTGATGTATTAAATTTATTGGTCGATAAAGGCAATACCGTTCTTGTTATAGAACACAATATGGATGTAATAAAAGTATCCGACTATATTATAGATATTGGCCCCGAAGGTGGCAATGGCGGTGGACAGGTGCTTGCAACTGGCACACCCGAAGAACTTATTAAAGTAAAGAAAAGCTATACTGCACAGTTTTTGAAAAAGGAATTGAGTTAGACTTAATAAGAGCGAGCCCGTCTCAGAAAAAAAAATCTGACCGCATTTTACTTAATTTTTCTTGGCTTTTAATGCGACATTCATCCGCCTCGGCGGATGAATGTTTCTTTGGTTACTTTCTTTTGCATCAAGGCAAAAGAAAGTAACAGCGACGAAAAGGTTAATTTTGAAGATATAATTAGAATTGTAATGTACATGGCTCCGTCATGGATTAGAAAGAGTTCACTTCAGTTTTTCCAGTTTGAACCTTATCATTATGCTCGAATATATACAATTACTGGTGAAATAATAATTATCACAAGTTTACTCTCGTTGGATGTAGAAAAATTATTGAAGAATATAACAGGGGTTAAAATTGAAAAAAAGAACGGTAAGTTCGCAAGCATTTCTTTTGAAATAGACAAATAATTATTGAACATGTTATACTCGCTCATTTTATTTTAATTGTATAATGCTGATGGCAATCTATTAATAATTTGATCATTGCGACATCATATTTAGTTTCCATAATCAGGTAAAACGGTATTCACTCAGTCGGCTTGATACAAATCATTTTCAGCATGACGTAGGTTGTGAGAATGGTAAGTAAGAAAAGAGTTTTTCTTATATAACAACTGCCTAATACTTGCCAAATGCGATAACAAAACCAAAGGCACTACACAGCAAGGTAACCATATAAAAGGGAAATATAATACACCTATATTAGGTTGATCGAAAGCCAATTTTTGAAATGGGAAGGGGGCTGATAGCACAGCAAGTGCCACAATATTAATAAGCAAACCTATGCATATAAAATTCCACAATAAAAGTGCGTTTTTCCCTAATTTGTTTTTTATAAATGCAAAATAATATATAATAGGAGCAGAAATACCTGAAAGTATATCGAAGTTTCTTCCTTCAAAAGTCATAAGTTGTGGAACGGCTTTATATATAAATAGCCAGAACAAAGTAATCTCAACGGGAACTCTGATAATATGTAATATGGTTAAGGTTTGTAGGTTGAGGTTGTCAATATACCTTCTTCCACTTTTGGTGGCAAATAGTATGATAATGGTGAGCAAAGCAGGGAGTACCAATAGCATGAATCTGGGTGGGACAGTGTCAGTAACGGTGTAAAATCCAGTTAAACTAATGGCAGTTTGTAATGCTAGCCAGCCTAGCAAAACCACTATAGTAATTTTTGATTTGTTGGTGGCTTTGTAAAAAAACCAAACAGTAAGCAAAGTAGTTAACCCAAAAACTATGCTGATGTAAATTGGAAGATGCTGTATCATATTTTTAAATGTTAAATTTTTAATGTAAATTTGCTTGCAAATTGCAAGTGTAAATGTAAGTACCCACTTGCAAAATACAAGTAAATTTTAAAAATTATTTCGATGAACAAAAATACAATTAATCGTGGTGTGCAGCGGTCTCCTTGTCCTATCAGTACTTCGCTAGATATATGGGGAGATAAATGGTCGCTGTTAATTATAAGAGACATGATGCTTTTCAATAAAAACACGTATGGCGAGTTTTCAAATTCAATGAAAAAAATCGCGACTAATATATTGGCTTCTCGTTTGGTAGATTTAGAGCAGTCGGGACTAATTAGCAAGGAAGAACACCCAGATAGCAAAGCTAAAATATTTTATAAACTCACACAAAAAGGAATTGATTTGCTGCCCATTATTGCTGAAATGAATTTGTGGGCAGCCAAATATTATGAAATTGGGCCCAAGGCAAAAGAGGTAAATAAAATGCTGAAAAAGGACAAGGCTGGTTTTATTAAAAGTAGAACTGCGGTATTGAAGAAGTTGTGAGTTGTGAGTTGTCGATGCCTAAATAGTTTTGACCGTTATGGGTTATCTGTTATCGGTGCAGGTGCAGACAACAGATAACCGACAACAGAAATTGTTAAGCTGTTTTGCTGCTCATGCCCATTATTCTGCCTATGATGGCTCCCACAATAGCAAACATAAGAGTACCTGCTGCCACATCTACTATTAATGCATTCATGTTTTTAAAACACGTGCTCATGGCATGCATACTCAGGTTTAACGACAATGAAACTAGGAGCCCAATAATGGCACCCTTTTGCATACCGATTGACAAGCCACGCGTATTGCTCCAGCCCAGCATTAAAGCAGTAAAATATCCCTGAATAAGGCAACTGAGACCCATTGCCCACCATACCATTTCTTCCATTTTTCGCATGCCTGCTTGATTCATGTTCTCAGCCATAAAATCTTTAAGAAGGATGCCGTAAATTAACCAACCGAGCAGGAAGAAAGCTACACCTCCCACTAAACCTCCAAGAATTGTTTTGTTGTTCATTTTAGTATTTATTAAGGTTAGAAAAAGAAACAAACATATTTAATTAAGTTGATGATTACCAATTAATTCAATTATTTTTATCCATACTTTTTAAACATTGGGGCAAAATCGGGTGAATATCATACTTCGGCGGTTTGCATGGACATTTATATATGGCTTTCAATATAATGTTTAGCTTGCTTCTGCGTATAAAATGAAAAATTTCTGTAACGATGGTGCACGTCTATAATTTCATACAATGCTTTACTGACTAGGTCTTTATTTTCCCAGGTTTTGAGGTGTGTAATAACTTTTTCGAGGCAGTTTTTTTTATATGCAATTTGCCCAATAACATGCACTAGGGTATTTTTTACTCTGGCAGTTTTATCATGTTGTAGTTCTTTAAGAATAGGCAAAATATCTTCGGGATGTGTGCGACCTCGCAGTTCAATGCCATGACAAATTTCTCGGCGTATTTCTTTGTTTTCATGTTGCAAATATTTTGTTGCCCATTGTAATACAGGTTCTGGGTTTTTTTCTCCCATTTTTTTTATCGAACCTATCACCGCATTCCGCACACTGTGGTGCTCGTCGAACAATCCAGTATCAAAAAAATGGGCTACGATTCCAAAATTTGTTTTGCCAATTTTGCCCGCAGCGTTGATGGTTGTTTGGCGAATTTTAAAATCCATTTCTGTTAGCAATTGGTCTAATATACCAATAATTTTCTTTTGCAAATTTTCGTGTACTATATATATTCTTCCCACACCTAAATAAGCCGATTTGCGGATATAGGTGTCTTGGTGAGAAAAGTAATATATAGTTTTGCTAAGGGTGCCTTTTTGTATATCGGCAAGCATTTGGTGATGTATAGTTTCAACAAGCCTGATTCTTTCTTGTTTTGAGAGGTTATAGAATGCTGTAGGTTGCGTTAGGCTCATGCGAATATGAGTATATGGTTGCAAAGATATAGTACAAGGTGGTACTTTATTTTTACGTTTTGTTTCTTTATAAAAATCCCTAGATTTGCCTCCTTAATTTAGGTACAAATAAATATCAAATGCAAATAAACTCTTATATATATAGATTTTTTTATTTGATTTGTGTCTTGCTTTCCTATACCAATTGTTGTAGTCAGGTTAATTATATAACTACGGCCGATGGTCTTTCCAATCGTTATATTAGTGCTATTATCCAAACCAAAGATGGAGTTATGTGGATTGGCACAGCCAATGGGCTCAATAGTTATGATGGATATAATTTCACACCTTATAATACGTTTACTGAAGGTATACATTTATCTAGTTCCAGAATCAATTGTTTAATGGAGGACAGCCTAGGAAATATATGGGTGGGTACCAATGCAGGACTCAATAAAATATCGGAAGATAGAAGAAAAAGTATCTTGATATCCGGTACAGAAAATATGGGTATCTTAACTATTTGTAGTCTGGGTAATAATAGTATATTGGTAGGTAATAACGCAGGGGGTATTATAAGTATCGATGCCAAGGGCGTAAAAGAAGTGTATCATACTCCCCATAATTATCCAGTGCATCAGCTAGGCGAATATGGGGGTAATATTTGGTTTTGTAATGAATCGCAATAGGGACTATATAAGTTGGGATTAGATTTTTTTCCCAAAGTTGCATTTAAGTTTAACAAACCCATAGATAAAAATTATATTATAGATAATAATCATTTGGTGGTTTCTATGTCCAAGTCAAAAGGCTTGGGAAGTCTTGATATTCGCACAGGTGAAGTAATTGCCGATGCGTATTTAGATTCGGTAAACAAGATTTATAGTACTGCCGGTCTATTATATATTGATCGGAATAAAAATTATTGGGCCTCGTACTATGGTGGTAAATTATTGAAAATAAATACCAAAGATAAAACAGTAGTTAATTATAGTAAGTACTTAATTCAAGCCAATTTTGGCAGCTTAGTTACCTGTTATTTTGAAGATAGAACCGGCATGATGTGGGTGGGAACTGATGGTGGTATTGTTAAAATTCCCTCATCAATACACGAGTTTAGAAACTATTTATATAACAGTAGCAGTGCACAGCACCTTGACATCAGTACACGAGGGATGCTTGAAAATAAGGAAGGAAATTTATATATAGGGTCGTACGATGGTTTGCTTTTATTAGATATAAAAACAGGCACGTATCAAAAATATCAGATCGAGGGGCTTGCTACAAAACCCATACAGCCCAACCCTTTTCAAATGATATGGCTTGATACTAAAAATATATTAATTGCCTCGCAAACCGAAGGGATTTTGATTTTTGATACAGAAGACAAAAAATTTAATTATTTATATGCAAATCATCCTAAGTGGGAACGCCAATTGTTTTCAATATGTAAGGACAAATCAGGAGCAATATGGGTAGGGTCGCATCTCGGACTAAAAATATATAATTTAGAAAAAGATACACTCAGTAATTATGCAGGTGCAGGGTTAGAATCTAATATAAAAACAGCCAATATATGGAGTATCGTAGAATCGGAAACAGGAGATTTGTGGGTGGGGAGTAACAGTGGATTGTTTGTGCTCGATAAAAATAGACAAGTTAAAAAGGTATATAACCTACACTCTACCCCGGCACTTAACAATGAAGAAATATTATATATATTGCCCGATAAAAATAATGTATTTTGGCTTGGCAGTCGCGGTGGGGGCTTAATGGCCTTGAACTATAGTAGTAACACCTTGCTAAGGTACACCACCTCAGAAGGGTTGAGCAACAATACGGTGTACGGTATGATAATGGAAGGCGATTTTATTTGGATAAGTACCGATAATGGACTTTCTAGATTTGATAAACACACCAAGTTATTTAGGAACTATTATGAGAAGGACGGAATTGGAGAGAATGAATTTAACTCGGCTTCATTTATTAAAAGTAAAAAGGGGAGGCTTTATTTTGGAGGGATTAATGGTATTACCTCTTTTAACCACAATGATTTAACAAATGATGCAGGCAATGTATATATTATACTCACCTCATTGGTTAATAGCAAAGGCGAGTTGCTAAATAAACCCATTTTACAAGATACGCTTATCGATATTGATTTACCCTATTCCAATAAATTTTTAAGTATCAATTTTGCTTTAACGGATTATTTTTACCCGTCACTCAATAAATTTTACTATAAAATTGAAGGGTTTGATGATGATTGGAAAAGCTTGGAAGGGCAGAATTTTCTACGATTGAACGACCTCCCTTCAGGCCACTACCAGTTGTGGATTAAAGGAAAAAACATGAATGGTGCCGAAAGTAAAAATATGATCAAGATAAATTTATCAGTGGCCCAAATATATTATAAAGAAATTTGGTTTTGGGTATTGATACTTGTTTTAATTTCGACAATTATATATATGATATTTCAGTTTCGATTGAAACAGTTGGTTAAGTTACAAAATTTGAGAACTTCTATTTCTAGCGATTTACATGATGAGGTGGGGAGTATGCTCACCCGCATTTCTATATTAACCGAGCAGGCCAAATATAAACACAAACAGATTCCAGAAATGGAACAGATAGCCAAAGCCAGTCGTGAGGCTACTACCACCATGAGTGATGTGTTGTGGAGTGTGGACGCACGAAATGACAAGATGGGAAACCTTATTGACCGCATGCGTGAACATGCCGATAAAATGTTATTGCCGCTCGATATATATATCAACTTTAAAGTAGAAAGCATCGACACCAATCAAATTGTTACCATGCAAATACGCAGAAGTGTGCTCTTAATTTTTAAGGAAGCAATTCATAATATAGTGAAGCATGCAAATGCAACAACAGTATTGATAGTAATAGAAAATAAGGGGAATGATACTATACTATATATTAAAGACGATGGTAAAGGACATAACGAGAAAATGACCGGTGGCAGCGGGCAGGGTTTAAAAAATATGCAAATGCGGGCAGATGAAATTAAAGCGAAATTATGGATAGAAAAGGAGGAAGGATATAAGGTTATTTTATATTTTACATTTTGATTTTCAAACGTATAAAATAAGATATTTTATATTTTAATTAACAAGCGAATAAAATATAAAATGTTCCACTACATCTTTGTGTAGTTTTGTTTATATATTAAAATAAAGTAAATTGCAGCATGAATGAATTGAGTAATTTGGATATAGCTATTGTAGAAGATGACCAGGTAGTGCGTGAAGGGTTGAAAGATTATTTACAATCAGAAGCTTTTACCAAAAATGTTTGGGCAGTTGAATCAATGGAATTATTTTTTGAATCTATTTCAAAAGGGAAAAGTGCAGATGTTATTTTATCCGATATTGGACTGCCGGGTATGTCAGGAATTGAGGGTATTAAATTGATTCGGGAAAAGTTGAAAAAATCGGATATTATTATGCTTACTGTTTTTAAAGATGAGAACAGAATTTTTAAATCGCTGTGTGCGGGTGCAACCGGCTACCTGCTTAAGGATACCCCTTTTGAAGAGATAAAGCAAGCCATATATATTATAAGAAATGGAGGCAGTTTTATGTCGCCCGCAATCGCTCGCAAAGTAGTAGAGCACTTTAATCCGCTACCGCAGAATAGTGATAATAATTTAACTGCAAGAGAGAAACAAATTATACAAGGTATGGTAGATGGACTTAGCTATAAATTAATTGCCGACCGATTGGGAATTTCTATCGAT
Source organism: Flavobacteriaceae bacterium (assembly GCA_025363675.1). Lineage (GTDB taxonomy): Bacteria > Bacteroidota > Bacteroidia > UKL13-3 > UKL13-3 > CANJUD01. Next base: position 31,396 of record JANYDJ010000083.1, read on the forward strand.
ACCATTCGTTATCATATAAAAAATATATATAATAAACTGCAAATTAATAGTCGTACGCAGTTATTGAATAAAAGTTTTAGAGGAGAGATTTAGGACAGGATTTAGGGTTCGGGATTCTGGGGCGTACGTCAGCCGTATTTTGTTATACAATTGTTATTCCCAAAAAATCATGCATCATGCATCATGCATCAACCATTAACCATTAACCATCAACCATCAACCATTAACCATCTCTCGTGCTAACATCTTTATGTAGTTGCCTGTTTGCAAGGTATTGGCGAAATTTGTATATAATAAATTTTTCACCTTATGAAAAAAATAATATATATATATTGCTTTACCTTTTTATTTAAGTTTGATATATTTGCCCAAGTTGGTATAGGTACGAATATTCCCGATAGCAGTTCAGTTCTGGAGTTGAAAAGCACCACAAAAGGGATGTTGGTACCACGCATGACCGCAGTTCAAAAAAACAATATCAATAAACCTCAAAATGGCTTACTTATTTATCAAACAGATAGTATTATAGGTTTCAAATATTATACGGGTACCAAGTGGACAGATATACAAGATGCAGTAAACGGTTTGCCAACGGGTAAACAAGGCCAAACCCTGCGTTATAATGGGAGCAACTGGGTAGCAGATAGTTTGGTGTTTAATGATGGAACAGATATATATCTTTCAGGATATAATTATGATGCAAAAGGGCAGGTAATTATTAATTCCAAATCGGGGCAGTCATATATAGGCTCGGGTAGTGGCGATGTTTTTTTAAGCTATGGCAAAAGTTCCAATTTTAAACTTGGGTATAATACCAATGTATTAAATCAGCCCAAGCTCAATTTAGATTCAAATGGGAATATGGGTTTGGGCATTTCATTATATACAAATCCTTTGGAAAAATTAGAAGTAGGGGGCGGTATAAAATTGGGAACAACAAGTAATAGTAACCTTGGAACCCTTAGGTGGACGGGCACCAATTTGCAAGTATATAGTTATGGTGGTTGGAAATATTTAGATAGTACTATTAACTTATCATGGAATAAGTTGGGCAACTCGGGCATCAATTCTTATAATGATTATATAGGAACAAGTGATAGCCGTTCTTTGGTTTTCCGCACCAATAATATAGAACGTGTTCGTTTCGATTCGTTGGGAAAAGTTGGTATTGGCACCAATAATCCAAATACTTCTTTGCATATAGGTACAGGTAGCGATGCCAGTTTAAGTTCAGGGAGTGGGTATCTTATGACAGGAAGTATTAGTGCCTCCAATATTATAATAGATGATAATGAAATAATGGCCAGAAGTAATGGTGTAAAATCTATATTACATCTTCAAGCCGACGGTGGAGATTTGATTATGCATAATAATACCACTGGAAATAAATTTGTATTTACCGATGCTGGCGATATGGGTGTGGGCCAAACTACACCCGTTGAAAAATTGGATGTGGCTGGAGGAATACGATTAGGTAATACTGGAAACTCAAACCTTGGAACCCTTAGGTGGACGGGCACCAATTTGCAAGTATATAGTTATGGTGGTTGGAAATATATAGATAGTACCACCAATAACTCATGGAACAAAACTGGAAATTCGAGCACTAGTATTACAAC
>JANYDJ010000098.1 GCA_025363675.1 Flavobacteriaceae bacterium
TGTCAGAACATTAAATGAGCCACCTATCCTTAAATAACGATAACGAAGAGCAGAAACTTAAAGACCTGTTGGGTATAGAAACAGGCTTTGTTACTCCTGATGCTTATTTTGAAGAATTGCCCTTCAGTATCAAATTACAAATAGGCGAAATTTCTGAATCTGATTTCACTGTTATATATAAACATGAATATCCTTTTGCCCCTCCTCCCGATTATTTTGACCGATTGAAAAGCCGCATCCAAAGCTCGATTCAGCAAGAAGAAAACATCGAACCTATACCTTTAATACCCACCAATGAAACTGGATTTGATTTGCCAGAAGGATATTTTGAGCAAAATAAATTTAGTATACTCAATGAAACGGCTCAGCAAAAAAATACAATTGAAGTTGAGAAACAAAATACATTTAATGTTGATGAAAATTATTTCGAAAAATCAAAACAACATATATTAGCAAACACTACGCACCAAAATAAAAATACAACTTACAGAAGATTATTTCAAAAGCCCAGTATCAAAAATCTAGTCCGTTATGCTGCAGTAATTACTATAGCTTTTGGATTGGGATATTTTAGCAACCGCAAACAAAACATTGTAGTATATAATAATAATGGACAATTAAGTAAACCCGTTATTATAGAAGATATAACCTACGAAGAACTGCAAGCAGCCTTGTTTGATGAAGATTTGGACAATGAAGATTTGATAGAAATTAGCAATATGCAAACGCCAACTGCAAATAACAATACCAATCAAAAAACAAATGGAAAAGTAAAAAATACAAAATATAAAATGGACTATGCCCCCACCCAACAACAAATAGAACAATATATACTGGACAATAACGACGATATAAATACCGACGAACTATGAAAAATATTATAATAGCAATGGCATGCATACTATGCGTTTCAGCTTATGCACAAGATAAACCATCGAAAGAAAAAAAAGAAGATAAAGTAAAGGCATGGAAAATTGCCTACATTACCGAACGCCTCGATTTAACGAGTGAGGAAGCCCAAAAATTTTGGCCCATCTTCAATGCTTTCGAAGCAGACAACAAAGCATTGAAAGAAAAATACAAACTTGAGCCCGATGTAAACAAAGATGGACAAGTGAGCGAGGAAGAAGCTGAAAAAGCATTGACCAAACAAGTAGAACTTCGCCAAGCACAAGTTGATTTAATAAAAAAGTATAATACTGAATTTAAAAAAGCCATCCCTGCCAGCAAAATAGTAAAACTATACCAAGCCACAGAGGACTTTAAAAAAGTATTACTACAACGACTTAAAAAGATGCAACAAAACAGGCCACAACGCCCGGGCGGCGGCGGAAATCCCAACCAGTCTGAGCCTGATTTAGGAGAGTAGTATACTAGACAAAAAATTGAATAACGAACAAGGATTAACGAATGTTGATTTTAGAAGTATTCCAAAACTTCGCTATTCGTAAATCTTCATTCCTTGTTCTTAAATCAAATCATTTTAACTTATTTAATTTTGCATCTTATCTTTGCACCTTTAGGATAACTCCCTAACATGCATAAAGAAACAGATATATATATAAGTCCGCAGCAAGCTAGTGATGTGGAATACATTCGTGAAGCACTTGCAAAATCAACCAATTCGAGGGTTGAGGACATTACCGAATACATCATTAAAAAGAAATCGATTGATGCACGCAAACGCGATATTCTCATTCGCATAGTTGCCGATGTATATATTAACGAAACTTATATAAACCCCACTCCTTTCAAGTTAAATCCGCAACCTTTGCAACCAGGCAAAGAGGCAGTGATTATTGGTGCAGGTCCAGCGGGATTATTTGCCGCCCTGCGTTTATTGGAATTGGGAATAAAACCGATTATAATAGAACGCGGAAAAAATGTACGTGACCGCCGTAGAGATTTGGCAAATATTACCAAAAAAAACACCATAAATCCCGAATCGAATTATTGTTTTGGCGAGGGCGGTGCAGGTACTTATAGCGATGGAAAACTATATACACGCTCAGGTAAAAGAGGAAGCATAGAACGTATATTAAATATATTCCATTTGTTCGGTGCCGATGCCAATATATTATATGAAGCCCATCCACATATTGGCACCAACAAGCTGCCGCAAATTATTACAGCCATGCGTGAATATATAGAACAACATGGCGGAGAAGTGCGATTTAACAGCAAACTCACCGATATTATATATAAAGACAATGCTGTAGAAAGTGTTACCATAAATGATACTGAAACAATTTCCACAAAAAATATAATACTTGCAACGGGTCATTCTGCCAGAGATATTTTTGAACTATTATATCATAAGAAAATCTATATAGAAGCCAAACCTTTTGCACTGGGAGTTCGTGTAGAACATCCCCAACATATTATAGACAATATACAATATCACGGACAAAGTGCGGGAGAATTTTTACCTCCTTCCAGTTATAGTTTGGTCGACCAACAAATGGGCCGTGGCGTATTTTCTTTTTGTATGTGCCCCGGCGGTATTATTGCTCCTGCAGCCACAGCAGTGGGCGAAGTAGTGGTGAATGGTTGGAGTCCGAGCAAGCGAAATAATTTTTTTGCCAATAGTGGTATTGTAGTAAGTGTGGGCGAAGAGGATTTTAAACCTTATGAAAAAGAAGGAGCATTAGCAGCGTTGGCTTACCAAAAAAATGTTGAGCAAAAAGCCTATATAAAAGGTGGTAGTAATTTGCAAGCACCCGCCCAAAGATTGGTAGATTTTGCTGAAGGACGCAACAGTAAATCACTCCCCGATTGCAGTTATTTACCAGGATTATATAATACCGATTTATCAGAAGTATTGCCCCCAGAAATATATATTAGAATAAAAGCTGCCATGAAAAATTTCGGCAATAAAATGCGGGGATATTATACCAACGAAGCAGTACTGGTTGCTACTGAAAGCCGCACCAGTTCGCCCGTTAGAATACCCCGTGACAAAGAAACGCTGCAACATATATATATAAAAGGATTGTTTCCCTGTGGCGAAGGTGCAGGCTATGCTGGTGGAATCGTATCTGCTGCCATTGATGGGGAGCGTTGTGCTGAAGCACTGGCCGGAAGCTAGAAGACAGTCAGAAGTAGGAAGACGGAAGTTGGAAGACCGAAGTAGGAAGTCAGAAGACGGAAGCCCGAAGTTGGAAGTTTTTGCTGACGCCGCTACCGTATGGCAACTTCCGTCTTCGGACTTCGGACTTCCGCCTTGCATTTTCCCACAATATCACCTAACTATGCACCTTTATTAATCATTGTAATACATGCTAAACATACAATACCTCGGCCACTCCTGTTTTATGATAGACACTGGCACACACCGCTTATTGCTCGACCCATACATAAGCGGTAACCCTTTGGCAGAAGCCATCGACGTGAAATCATTGATGCCGCATTATATATTAGTTACCCATGGACACGGCGATCATATTGCCGATTGTGTAGATATTGCCCACCAAAGCAATGCAAAAGTTATATGCAATTTTGAAGTGGGTGAATGGCTTCGCAAGCATGGGATTACACAAATACATTCAGGAAACTATGGTGGCAAATTGCATTATGATTTTGGTTGGGTTAAAATAGTAAATGCGGTTCACTCAAGCATGATGCCTGACGAAACTTATGGTGGAAATGCAGTAGGGTTTTTAATCAATATTGCAGGTAAAAATATATATTATGCTGGCGATACCGGACTAACGATGGATATGAAATTAATTCCAATATGGTGCAAGCCCGACATTGCCTGCTTACCTATTGGGAACACATATACCATGGATGTAGATGATGCGATAATAGCCAGCAACTTTGTGGAATGTAACGAAATTATTGGGATGCATTATGATACATTTCCTCCTATTAAAATAAACCATGATGAAGCAAAACAAAAATTTACGGCAGCGGGAAAAACACTACATTTGATGGAGATTGGGGCTAATATGGAGTTATAATTACGGGCAATATAAATAAGTATATTTGCCTTAACTTTGTAGCCAATATATCATACTCCCTCATGGCTCGAATTCCCATAAACATTGTTACTGGCAACATTAAACAAGACGACATCATTATCGGTATCGACTTAGGTACTACCAATTCTTTGGTGGCTTTCATGGATAAAAATACGCAACTTCCACGAGCACTTGCTGATACTGATGGGCATACCATTGTTCCTTCTATATTATATAATATGCCACAAGGTGGTTGGGTGGTGGGCAATAATGCCAAAGTAAATTTAATTACCGAACCGCAAAATACTATATACTCAGTAAAACGTTTATTGGGCAGAAGTTTTAAAGATTTAGACAATCATAAGTTTGGCTATAAAATTATTGACGATGATACAGATAAACTTGTAAAAATTCAGGTTGGAAATAAATTTTACTCACCTATTGAACTGAGTGCTGAAATATTAAAAGAACTCAAATCGCGGGCTGAACATTATTTGAAAACTGAAGTAAAAAAAGCCGTAATAACGGTGCCTGCCTATTTCAATGATACCCAACGCCAAGCCACACGCGATGCGGGAAAGCTAGCCGGATTGGATGTATTACGCATTGTGAGCGAACCTACTGCTGCAGCTTTGGCTTATGATAGTAATTCAGCTAAAACCGATGGAAAAAATATAGCAGTTTACGATTTGGGAGGTGGCACTTTTGATATATCAATTTTAAGTTTACAGAATGGGATTTTTGAAGTACTATCTACCAATGGCGATACTTATTTGGGAGGTGATGATTTAGATAAAGTACTGGTAAATTATTGGAGCGAACTCTATCATATACAAACTGAAAATGCGTATGAATTTCAAGAGTTGAGATTATTGGCTGAAGAAGCGAAAAAACAACTCTCGGCAAACGATCATGCATCATTTCATTATAATATACAAAACAAACAAATTGAGTTAGAAATTACCCGACAAAAGTTTGAAGAATTAATTTTACCTATTATAGAAAAAACAATGTTATGCTGCAAAAATGCGGTAACAGATTCGGGTATAAAAATTTCCGATATCTCGGAAGTGGTAATGGTAGGTGGTAGTACCCGTGTGCCTTTGGTAAAAGAAATGGTGAAAAAGTATTATAACAATTCTACCATGATGGACTCTATAAATCCAGATGAAGTTGTAGCATTGGGAGCAGCGGTACAAGCAGATATATTATCAGGCAACCGCCAAGATTTATTATTGATTGATGTAACACCTTTATCGCTAGGTTTGGAAACATTGGGAGGATTAATGGATACTTTAATACCCAGAAATTCAAAAATTCCTACACGCATTGGAAGACAATATACTACTTCGGTGGATGGTCAATCGGGTATTATAATAAATGTATACCAGGGCGAAAGAGATTTGGTAGCACAAAATCGCAAATTGGGACAAGTAGAATTGAAAGGAATTCCACCCATGCCTGCAAGCCTGCCTAAGGTAGAAGTAGCATTTATGTTGAATGCGGATGGTATATTAAAAGTATCGGCAAGCGAGCTAAGAAGCGGCGTGAAACAAGAAGTAGAAATGACACCGCAGTATGGATTGACAGATGCACAAGTGGAGCAAATGCTATTGGATAGTTTTACCCACGCCAAAGAAGATGTAGAAACGCGTTTGCTTATTGAAGCTCAAACCGATGCCAAACAATTAATATATACTACAGAAGTTTTCCTACAAAAACACGCACAGTTTTTAAATCCCGATGAGATTACAGAAACCCAAAATGTGGTTGATGAACTAAAAAATATATCTCATAATTCTGACAGACATATTATACAACAATATACAGAAAAACTGAATGAGACTACGGCTCCTTTTGCCCATAGAGTAATGGATGTTGCTATTGCGGAAGCGATGAAGGGGAAGAAGTTGTAACGATAGCGTCATTGCGAGGAACGACGGGCTAGCCAAAGCGTGGCGTGACGAAGCAATCTCGTTGAGTGTGTGCTCCTTTATATTAATTCATCAAACAATTCTTTCCATTCTGGGTTCATTTTATTTATTAACTCTAACTTACTTTTTCTTGAACCTCCTTTTATTTGCTTTTCTCTTGAAATAGCTTCTTCTATATAATGAAATGATTCATAATATACCAAAGTTTTGCAATTATATCTATCAGCAAAACTATTTTTATATTCGCCAGCTTTATGTTGATATATTCGATGTTTTAAATTCGATGTAACTCCAACATATAGTACAGTCTTTCTTGGATGATTTGTAAGTATGTAAATAGAACCACCCTTTTCCATAAGTTATCGTTTCACTTTAACGAGATTGCTTCGTTCCTCGCAATGACGTTAACCCTTCTCCACCACAAAAATCATCCGATCACTTTTGGTCTCGTCATATCCTTCTAATTGATAATTTCCGAAAATTTGTTTCACTGTAAATCCTACCTTTTCAAACATGTCTAAAAAGTTCTGTAGCGTAAATAAGTGTACTTGTTCGGTATAATGCAATACTTTGGAGCCATCAATAATATCAATATTCTTGATGATTTTATTACCCATACATTTTTTATGAATATTAAAAAAAATATCATCAATTTTTTGTTCATTGTTGTATATATATCCCTCGCAAAATTTGTTAATAATGGGATAGGTATTGAAAAAATCTAAAACAAAAATACCGTCATCTTTTAACTGATTTTTCACTGCTTGCAGCACTTTCATATCGTCGGTCTCATCGTTAAAATAGCCAAAACTGGTGAAGAGATTAAATATAGCATCGAACTCCTTTTCTTTATACACTTCCCGCATATCTTGAACGGCAAAATGCAACGTAGCATTCTCCTGCTTTTTAGCTTCTATAATACTTTGTTCTGAGAGATCTAAACCCGTAACCACATAGCCCCGCTTGTTGAGATAAATAGCATGGCGGCCTTTACCACAGGCATTGTCCAATATTGATGCATGCGTAGGTAATTGTAAAAAAGAAATAAGTTTTGTAATAAAATCTTCAGCTTCTGCTGTCGAACGGTTTTTATACAATATATGATAATAAGGTGTGTCGAACCAATTTACAAACCAATCGTTTTTATGAGGAGCATTTGAAGTCAATATATTATATATTATTTTTTGAGTTTAAGTTCAAGTGATAAAAATTCATCCAAAGTAGTACCATCAAGCTTCTTGGCCAATATTTTTTTGTCTTTATCTAAAAGCAAAATTACGGGTGTGCTCTTGATGTCGTAATATTTTCTAAATTCAGATATATTATATACATCAATTACATTTATCCATTTCAAATTTTCTTTATTGATATACTCAATCCATTTATTATAGTCCGATTCCACACATACGGCAAATACTTCCACACCTTTGCCTTTCATTTTTTCATACAGTGCTTTTATTTTGGGCATCTCTGCTTTGCAGTGGCTACAATCTGGATCCCAAAACATTAAAATGGTATAGGGCGATTTCACATCATATAAATTTGAAGTAACATGTTTCTGCATCAAACTATATATTTTTGCCGAGCGTGAATCTTGCATTGTATCAGTTTTCACCACCTGAATTATTTGTCTTTCCAATACCGAATCATGCATCATAATATTGGGAGCAAAATGGTTGCACAAAGTTGGAAATAGGATTTCGGCTTCTAGGCGTGAACGATAAATTTGCATACTATCTAACCAAAAACAATCTTTATAAGTATAATACTTCAAAATCAAATTTACAGGAATTGCATCCATACATACATATTGAGAGGAGGCATAGGTATTGGTGAGATACTGAACGGTGTATTTAAACAGCTCTTTGGACGGACGCGTTTTTTCTATCGTAATCATAGCCCAGAATACAATACTATCAGGATGCATCACCACCAATTTGTCGAAAAAATATTTGAGCTTATTATGATATATAGGACAGCGAATCAAACAATCGCAGGTAAAATCTATATTGTCGAAATAATGGTCTCTATAATAGTTAAACTGAAAATTAGAATCGATTGGTTTGCCATCTTTATCCAATGGACTTGGCGGCGGCGTAATATCTTCCAACGACCTCATAATTTTTGCCGTCATAGAAGTGGGGTGGTTTTTGATAATATTTTTTCGCAGGTTAATTTCTTTATCACTATATAATTTTGCCGAATCGCGTAAAGCGGGAACCAAATGTTTTTTAGCTGGGTCTTTTTCTATTTCTCTTATTTGCGATTGAAATTTATAGATGCTTGAAGTGAGCTCGGCCGAGTTGGTTTGGTACCCAATAAATATATCATTCTCGGGCGAGTTTTTTATTTTCATCTTTTTCACGTTGAAACCTGTATCTGTTTCCAAACTAAAAAATTGCTCATTAATGGCCAGCTCGAAAATTTTGGTATTGCCCAGCACCGTCATATACACACCGCAGGGAAGTGGCTTGGCTCCTTTAAATACTGCCCATCCTTTTTTGTCAATTATAGCACTGTCTGCTTTCACTGTATAACCTCCATAATAATTTGCCAGATACATCAGCGTATCTTTCATGCCCTGTATGCGTATTTTAATTTCGTAAGCGGGCTTGTCGCTGGCTTTTAATAAAGGTATGGATAAAAAAAGAAGGAGTAGTGAATATAATATTTTTTTCATATAAAACAGCTTTGTAAATAACATGACAAAATTACGGCCAAAAGGTTGTTCATTGCAAATTTGAGCTTCGATGTTTTGCGAAAGAACCAAAGCCCAAGAGAGAATTTTGGAAAAAGGTTTTGTTTTTAGAAGTTATCATCTTATTTTTGCAGCCCTAAAAAGAAAAAAACCAGAACATGGCAAATCATAAATCATCGCTAAAACGCATCAGATCAAACGCAGTTAAAAGACTTCGTAACCGCTACCAGGCCAAGACTACACGTAATATGGTAAAAAAATTACGTGAGCTAAAAGGCAAAAAAGAAGCTGGCGATTTACTTAAAACCGTTTACCGTATGCTTGACCGTTTGGCAAAAAAGAATGTGATACACAAGAATAACGCTGCCAATCAAAAATCGAAATTGAGCAGATTCGTTAACAAATTGAATTAAAATTTCTCCCTTATCGGAATATTGAAACCCGTGCTGAAAAGCTCGGGTTTTTTGTTTTGTGGGTGGTTGATTCGTCGACTTAGCACACGCCATAGCTAGGCAAAGTCGACGAATCTGCAACGCCATTGTCCACAACGAATTCGTCGACTCCGCAACGCCATAGCCCACAAGCGGATTCGTCGACTCGCCCACAACGGATTCGTCGACTCTGCAAACGCCATTGTTCACAACGGATTCGTCGACTCCGCACACGCCATAGCCCGAGCTGAGTCGACGAATCTACAACCCCAAAAATTCCATCGCGGTTCTGCTGAACAATTGCTCCTTGGTAGCTGTGTCCAAATCGGTCATATCATTAATAAACTTGCCATGCTCCAAATCTCCCAAGGGGAAAGGATAATCAGTACCATACGCTATTTTGTTGGCCCCAAACATATTGATTAAATACCGCAAAGCATCGGCATCGTGGGTAATTCCATCAATCCAAAAACGGCCAATATATTCTCGTGGATCTTTGATGGTGTTCACATCGCACAAATCGGGACGGCAATGCCAGCCATGGCTTACACGACCCACCGTAAACGGGAACGAACCGCCGCCATGGGCAAACATTACTT
>JANYDJ010000105.1 GCA_025363675.1 Flavobacteriaceae bacterium
GGTATATGTAAATGTATCATTATTTGATTGGGTAATTGAAAATATTTGCAAAAATGCTATTGATGCTATGGACGGCAAAGGCAATATTTTTGTAGATATAAAAGAAGACCAAAAATATATTATTATAGATATTAAAGATACCGGCAAGGGCATTGCCAGCAACAAACTAAAATCGGTATTTAATCCTGGCTTCACTACCAAAAAACGCGGTTGGGGCCTAGGTCTTACACTTAGCAAACGTATTATAGATAGTTACCACGGCGGAAAGGTTTTTGTAAAAGAATCAGAAATAAATAAAGGAACTACTTTTAGGATTATGTTGAAGAAAGTGGTGGCGTAAGTCTTTTTTTGCTATTTTTCAACTCCTCAGCCTTTCAATTGCTATTATTTACGATTTATTTTAAATTAAATTTGGAATTATCGAATTTAGTTTTAAATTGCACCCGTATTTATGAACTTTAAGCTACCCAAACTTTACCCATATATATATATATACTCCCACAAGGGTTGTGGTCGAAGTTTAAAATCCCCCCCTTTTTTTTCTCGAAGAATTTCTATTTTCTTGCAGCACATTGGGTTTTACAACCGAGTTTTTTTTCATTATTCACAAAATATCAAATTATCGAAATTAACTGACATTACTGTATGGGCTTAACCATATATGTATGGAGAAGTTATAATCACTCAGAAAAGCCAATCAACAACCCTATACAAAACAACACTTAACAAGAAAGGAGAAACAAAATATATGTAAATGAAAAAAAATAGAAAAACTGCGTTCTAACTCTATCTTCGCTTAAGAAAGAATGAGTAAAACTAATTCAATTTAATAAAATGATGAAAAACTTAATTAAAATTATTGCCATAATAACTATTTATATTTCAACATGCAATATAAGTAATGCTCAAACTACTCTTAAGGCTGCTACCACAAGTATTGCCAAGTCCAATTATGAATGCAAACATTATCTATTTACATATTCAACTGGTGCTACACTAGATTGTATTGGGACATCTTCAGGTAATTGCACTGCGATATTAACTTTACCTAATAGCAATTCATTCAATATGATGACCAGTTTTTCAAATGGTGTATTCAATATCATGTACAATGGCTCTGTGTGCTTTACAAAAACTGGAGTCATCTTGCCAAATCAAGTAAATGGCTATCCTGGGGATTGCAGCCAACTAGGAACTAGAAAACCTAACGAAAGCTACTCAGATTGTTGGAGCCGGAATTTCAGCAACTATTGTTGTGACATGTTAAGCTGCCTCTCAATTACATTATATCCTGAATTGGTACTCCCAGCGATTTCACTATCATGCTGTTTCAACGGCATGTCAGCTCCCGCAGTGCCTATTGGAGAGCCCAACTATAATATTGGTACTATCACACATATAACAGATATATGCACAAATACAATAATAAAATAATTTTATGGAAAACTTATTTTCTAAAAAAATTGCCAAGTTAATGTTCCTGATTTTTATCATTTCAGGATTTGGAGGTTCATTTTTTAAAATAATGCATACCCCCATTTTTCCTGAAGTTTTATTAGTCCTTACTATGCTAATCTTTATTTATTTAATAATATATTTTTTCTTTAAGGGAAATTAACCTTATTAAGGTTAGGCATTGAACAAGATGTATAATATGCGTTAGGAATCATTCAAAAAGTAAGCAGTGCCATTTGGACACTGCTTACTTTAATTTATAAAATCTACCAAACCATCTTCTCCTTACCCAAAAATGCGGCAATACCGCGTTTACAATCATCGGTTGCTCGGGCTTTGGCATTCATTTGTGCAGCATATTTTACAGCATCATCAACGGGCAAATGATGTATACTTGCCAACATTTCTTTTACGGTGGCTATAGATTGTGCCGACCCATTACTGTTTTTTGCAATTTTAAAAATTCTTTTTGTCACATCTATTTATGAAACTCAAGATTATTTTAAAATAAATTTGGAATTATCGAATTTAGTTTTAAATTGCAACCCTATTTATGAACTTAAAACTACAAACCCCAACCCATATATATATATATACTCCCACAAGGGTTCTGGTCGAAATTTAAAATTTTCTCCCCCTTTTTTCTTGTCTCGAAGCATTTTTCTTTTATTGCAGCACACCGTGGGTTTTTACCACCAAGTTT
>JANYDJ010000266.1 GCA_025363675.1 Flavobacteriaceae bacterium
GCAAGCAAGGATACAGTTATGATTGCTGCTATGCCCAAAGTGTTTTGTAACGCATGCCATGTTAATAGTATAATGACTGATGCGGATTATGTAGGAGAGTATCAACCTACCCATGCCTATATTAAATTTAATGAAAGTAAAAATGTGTTTTTAAACGACCGGGATGTGAGAAGATGGCCCGAAAGTAGGGAAATAGTAAGAATTGATACCCCCATTTATCTATATGAGAATAATTTAAATAGTATAACCACATTTATTGAAAATAATGGTAATGGAGCAGACGTGGCCGTGCTGTTGGACTTGAATGCGAATGGGTATTTTTCGCAAAATGAAATTATGGCGGCAACCACTTATCATGATAAATGTGTAATACCATTTCATGTTCCTTCCATACCAAACGCGGTTGATTGGACTATCATAAAAATATTATTTACGAACAAAGGGAATACTCATTCAGTTATTAGTGACTCTGTTTGCGGGCAGGGTGGTTATTACACTTTTGCATATATATTCTATGTAAAAATTGTGCATGATAAACCTTGTTCAAATCAAGTAAAACCTCAACTTTTTATTGACGATGTTCTTTGTGATGTAGCAAGTCCGTATGTTTCATTGAATTATTCAACATCGTCGCCCTCCGAGGTGCATTATGATAGTGTGTATTGGCAAAGTTCTCGCAATTCTTCATCTTGGTATAATGCTAGAATCAATAGTAAACGCTTTGATTCCTTTTATATATTTAATCCAACTTACTTTAGAATTGTAGGGTTTTGTGGAGGTACATCCGATACGAGCAATATTGTTTATTCAGCCAATTGGGAATTGGTGCCCCATGCACTGCCTTATTTTTTAAATGGGTATGATATTACAAACAATTGCTTGAACAAGGCACTGTCAAGTAGTAATGCAATTTTTTATACTGCCGACGAGTGGTCTGATATTGTGCTAAAATATGATACATTAACCTATCGTGAATGGAGTAGTAACCCTTCAGCAAAAACGTATGGAAAAATAATAGGGTTTGAACTAGAAAGGGATGGTGTAACGCCTAAGGGTATGTTTGCAGATTTCCATCTTTCCTTTGAAGATAGTTCAAATAAAATAGCGAGTTGTTATATAAATGAAAATTCATCTAATGAATCCTATTATGCTTTTATATCCCTGGATTCAGGTTTGACTTTTATTGCTTTAGATACAGTATATGACAAAAGAGGCACTCAGCATCCTACAACACATACAGAGCTCACCCATGTTAAATTCAACATTGGCAGGTATAAGAGTCCACACGCTATTCTGAGAATTTATTGTCCTCAGGGACAGAATTTTTATAATTTTTATAATGGAAGTACTTATACTTATTTTGATAGCTTTTATGTGTATGCTGACACTATAACTTGTAGTGTTTCATTTACCACTGCAGGGCGTATATCAGGTGATGTAACTATGTGCCGCAACGAAACGGGGAATCTTAGTTTAATTGGTTATACACCATGTCAATACGCCCGTTTTACCTTACAGCAAAGTGTGGACAGAGTAAATTGGACAGACTACAGTGTGAATAGTATTGCCCCTAATTGGACTGTTAATATGAGTAGTGATGTAATATATTATAGAGCCATAATAGATATACTTGGTGAGAAAGATACATCTCAAATAAAATGTATCACCCTTAAAGCCTACGAATATTGCCCGCCATGCTATAAAGAATTAGTCAATAGTGGAAGTACAGATGGGTTTTGTGTAAATAATGGAGCGTGTCTTTTAACTCAACAAATGTGGAAAAACAATGTCTCAAATTTTATAGATGGTAATTATCATGAAAGTTATAATTATTTGAAGACTAAGAATGTTAGCGATGATCGAATCTCTAATCCTATTTTTGATGTAAAAGCAGGCGACCAGCTTAAGTTTCACCCGATGCTTTATCTTAACGAAAAAATCAATTATAAAAAAGCATTCATTGGTATATATATAGATATTAATAGAGACCAACAATATGATTCCACAGAATTAATATTGATGCAAAATACAAATAAGCCTCTTTCTGGGAACCTCAATTCAGGTTATTGCAGCAATAAATATGATATATCGAATTGGTGGAATTTTATTCAGATTACTATACCACAAAATATTACTCCTGGCCCCATTCATTTTAGGGTGATATACACTGCTAATGAAATATTAATTTCAACAAACCCATCTAAATATCTGTATTATAATTATCCACAGCCATGTGCTAGTATGGCTAATAGTAGCATTCTCGATTTATTATTAAATATAGTTCAGCCCGACCGCGATTTGGCAATCTTTAATTCAGTTGCTTTGCCTTGTCCGGATGATAGTAGTTCTTTGAAAATTAAATTTTCCAATTTGGGTAAGTTGCCTATAAATACAGCAACAGATACATTATATGTACGTTCAATAATCAAAGATATTACTTCAGGTTTATCTGATACCATAGTGATGCAAATTAAAGATACAGTTCTTATTTCCTATGATACTTTACTTTTAACACTCCCCAAACCATATTTCTTTCAACGGGATCATTTATACAGTACAAATTATTGGCTAACTAATTCAAAAGATACTGTAGTTTCTAATGACTCTTTTACCGTTTTTTATGACCTTCGACCTCAGATGAAGCTCCCTTTTGTTGAAAGATTTACAAACGGGAATAGTAATTCAATGTTATTCACAAACTCTGTGTCTTTCCAAAACAGTATAGGAATAACTTCTACAAAAGCAGCAGTATTAGATAGCAAAAAATCGTATACTGAAACAAAGTATATTGCTGAAAATGATACAGGTTGTTTTATATCTTTTTATTACAAAATGTTGGACAAGGCAATGTCTACTTTATTAAAGCAATCTGCAGATACTATGGTTGTTGAAATAATAGATTTTTGCAATAAAGGTGTTATATGGAGCGATAAAATTTTACTTCAGGGAAAGCTCGATTCCTTTAATTTGTATTTTCACCCAATGCCTTCCAGCCTCCCCTATTTATTCAAAGTAAGAGTTAAACCAAATCTAAATGATAGTTTTGATTTTGTATTGGACAACTTTGCCATTGCCCAACATAGATATATAAAACTATCCAACGATACACAGAGTTGCCACCCGATATATATATATGCAGATAGTGGATTTTACCAGTACCAGTGGAATAAAACAGCTTCATTAAATACCAATAATATAATGGTAAACTCTTCCGGCACCAATTATATTTGGGCTGAAGATTCCTTCGGACTTTTATCATATGATACCATTAAAGTTCAGATTGATACTTTGCGGGGTTTTACATTGGGCAACGATACATTTTTATGTAACCAAAGTTCATTTGTAATTAGGCCGCAAGGCATACCTGCCAATGCATCCATACAATGGAGTAATGGTTCTTCGGCAGACACTTTGGTGGTAAGTACGGGTGGCGAATATTGGCTTACAGTTACTGCATCTAATTCATGTATGGATTTTGATACTATTCAAATTAGTTTCGACAATTCACTCGATACGGTTAAGCTAATACCGATGACCGGTTTCCAAGGGGCCGCAAATATTGGGACCTTGGTAAAACCAGATTTGTCATGCTTGGGAGATACCATACAGTATACAATCTCTTCTCCCAATGGTTTGGGTAACGGGTACACTAACTATAATAAACTTTGGATTGCAGATACTGCCTATATTACTACTATATATAATAATTCACCTTCGGGTAGTCAACAGTTTATTTCTAGTACTGGTAATGCACCTAAATTAATATTTATCCCTTCACCATCCGATGGCGACTCATTGTTTAAAATTACTTATATAGTAAGAAATATAAATTCAGGATGCACGAAAGTATTATATAGACATTTAAAAGAAGAAAAACAGCCAGCAAAATTCTTACCTAAAGATACAGCAGCTTGTTACTATCAAGGTATATCTATCAGCGTTTCTTGCATAGGGTCATTTAACCAATACCTATGGAGCAATGGAAGCAAATTGGCATCCATGCAAACAAGCAATACAGGAAATTATAAACTTACCGTGCAAACTGCATCAGGTTGTGCA
>JANYDJ010000127.1 GCA_025363675.1 Flavobacteriaceae bacterium
TACAGCTTCATATATATATAAACTTATCAAAGAAGGTAAGATGCAAGCATTTATAGTTGATGGCGTTCAATTCATAGACGTTAAAAAGTACCCCAAAATAGGTAAATAAAAAATTTTGTTCAATCAGTTGGTAGTTTAAAACATATAACAATATAATAAAATGAAAACATTCAAATCTATACTACAATTCGCAAAGGAGTTCGAGAACGAAGAAGTTTGCAGGGAATACTTGGAACAGAAAAGATGGGACGGTACACCTACTTGTCCTTTCTGCAATTCAACAAACGTACACAGGTTTCCTAATAAAAGAACTTTCAAATGTCGTACTAAAGAGTGCAGAAAAAAGTTTAGCGTAACCGTTGGAACTATATATGAAAACACAAAAATACCTTTATCTAAATGGTTTCTTGCCACATATATATTGAGTGTTCATAGCAAAGGAATAAGCAGCTTACAGTTAGCTAATTGGATAGACACGACCCAAACTACGGCATGGTTCTTAAATCACCGTATCCGTGCTATGCTCGCAGAGAAAAACCCAGTACTTTTAGAAGGTGTTGTAGAGGTTGACGAAACCTATGTAGGTGGCAAGGAGAGTAACAAACACCATTCAAAACGCAAGGTAAGGGGCGGCACAGGCGGCAAAGCTATGGTAATCGGTGCGGTTGAACGTGGCGGAAAGGTGCTTACCAAAGTTATGCCCGCTACGAACATATCGGAGATAAACAAAACCCTTGACGAGTTTGTAAAACCCGAGAGTGTTCTTATAACAGACGAACACAACGCATACAATGAAGCCCATTTGACCTATCAGCATGAAACGGTTCAGCACCGAAACAAAGAATATGTGAGGGGTGCGGTTCACACGAACACCATTGAGGGCTTTTGGTCACTTCTTAAAAGACAGATTAACGGGATACACCACAACGTAAGCCCCAAACACCTTCACAGGTACGCAAACGAAGCAGGGTTTCGCTATAACAGTAAAAATCTTGCACAGGACGAGAGGTTCGACAGTTCGTTCAAAAACTGTGAGACAAGGTTGAAATATTCAGAACTAACAGCAAATATATAATATGGGCGACACAGAATTTTTAAAGACACTCGGTACTAAGATTAGAACAGAGCGAAGAAAATCTAAACTTGGTTTTAAAAACTTTGCCAAGTTGGTGGGCATACATTATTCTAGTTTGTGCGATATTGAACTTGGAAAGGTTGGGTGCAGGATTATGACCCTTAAAAGAATTGCTGATGTGTTGAAAGTGGATATTAAAGTGTTTTTGTAGTATGTTTGCCAAATGGACACAGACGGCATTAAGGTAAAAACATTGTCCCATGAAAGGGAAATATCAGAACTAAAACAAGTAGCTAGAGAATCTGTATTTGAAGGTCAAATAAACACTAGGCTGCATTCACAGGTTACTTATTTTGATATAATCGACGATAAGGTTTTTGCTAGCTTTAGTATAGAGTTTTTACACCATTACGATGGACTGCTAGACGGGTACTCAATGTTATCCGAAAGTAAGTATGTGATTGAACACCGCCAAACCGCAAGCAATTGGAAGAATCTATCAAGCCTTGGAGTGTTCTGTACAATGTATTTTAATGAGAGGAACAGGCTGTATCAAAAAATGCAGTCAGAGATGAATGAAATAGGGAAACCGTTATCAGGATTTGAAGCTGTTTACTACAATGAATCCACTCCCGACAAACAAAAGGAGTACACCGAATTTATATATAAGATTATACGGGAGTACTTAAAGGGTAGAGAGTAAATTCTGTTATACCTACATTTTCGGTGTCCGTTATATCTTTATCAGAAAATTCGCCAATTAATGTTTCATCATATATTAATTCTTCATCCGCCTTTTCAATATTTATTTGTGTTTCTGTGTTTTTCATTCAGCAAATTTATATAATTCCGTGGTCAAAGTGGTATGTAGTTACCTCTTTTGACCAACCACACTATTACTCATAACGATTTGCTGACGCCTGATTTTTATATACATAAATATTCTGAGCGTTCCCGATAGCTATCGGAACGAAGCCTGCTATCTAGCGTCAGCCAATCGTAAATCGTACATCTAAAATCGTACATTCTTTCCTATCTAATCAAATGAAAGGGGCCCGTATACTTATAGGTGCGTTTTAAATTTGGGAGATTTTGTGTTACAAATTCTTTGTCGTCCCACATATATTGGTGTAGTCTTCTGTCCCAAGCTTTTACTTTCACCACATATATATATACATCTTCCTGAGCTGTTTTTTGATTGCTACAAATTCCGCAATTTCCATCCCACCCTATAAAAATGGTTTTTGAATTCAGCTCATAATATAACCTTTCACCCCAGCGATTATATACAATCATATCTAAACTATCATACCCTTGTCCGTTACCGAAAAAATTGTCGTTATGCCCATCGTCATTGGGTGTGAAGGCATTTGGCATATAAAATACAAATACAGGATCTATATATATACTCTGCTGCACCGTATCAGTACACTGTCCATTGATGGCAACTAGTGTAACCCAAAATAATCCAGTTTGTTTATACTCATGCGTGGGCGAATCTTCGTAAGAAATATCATTGTCGCCAAAATTCCATAGATAGGAAATAGAAAACCTGCTTTCGTTTTCAAATAATATAAAAGGCGAATCGATAATGGTGTAAGGGGGATTGGGTTTAAAGTGGGCAGCAGGAGAAATATTGACTTGTATTTTTAAAGTATCGGAAGTTTTGGAACAAAAAGGTAAATCGTTGCTTGTGGCTTGCAAAACTATATAATACAATCCCGTTTTAAATGTTTTAAAATTATAGATTCCATTATAAGTAGTAATAAGTACGGTATCAGTATTATATATTTGTTTCCATACATAAGTGGTATTGGCGGCCGGCTGTTGCACCATAATTTTCAATGGTTTTCCTGAGCAGATAACGGTATCAGGGTAGGAAAAACTCACATGGGGTGTTTGATCTACTTCCACACTAAACACTGCGGTGTCACTGGGGCAACCGTTTACATCAATCACCACCAATGAGCCGTTATAAGTTCCACCTTTATTATATATATGTGTGGGATTTTGAGAAAGTGTATCTACTGTACTGTCACCAAAACTCCAATGATAAGCAGCGGGATTACCCTGGGTAATTGTACTTAAAAAATTAAGTACATATTCTGAACAATTAGAATTTGGAATAGAAGTAATCACTTCCGGACTTGGCAAAATAGTGATTGTTCTCACCGTGCTATCTATATGGCAATTATTATTGGCGATGAGCCATACACTATAAGTTCCTGCATTTTTAAAATGGTGTGTTACCGGTCTGCCATTTCGGGTAGTATCATAATCTCCATCACCATATTTATAGGTGAGCATGGTACCCGAAACTACACAATCGGTAAACGTAATATCTTGGTTGGCACAGGCGGTAAATTGGGAAGGAATAAAGCAAGCGATAAAGTTTACGGGATGCACCAACACACTTCTAATAATTGTATCACAAGCACAATCGGTACATATAATCAGTTTAAAATAGTATACCGAATCTGTGGCATTGGCAGTAAGTATCATACTTGGTGGTAAGCTATCAGTAGAGAAAAGTACATCATTGATATACCAACTATAATGCGGATTAAATACCGTTGACAAATTATTAAACGCCAAGGGCATCGGACTGCAATCTTTATTATATATCAATCCAAAATCTACAATCATTTGTGGCAAAATAGTTACATCACGTGTTTTGGTAATGGAACCGCAAGAAGGCGAAATTACCTTTAGTGAAATTTGAAGTGTGATAATACTGGTTGTATTGTTTACACAAAGAATACTTTGGGGATTTGAAATCAATATGCCATCTACATACCATTCGTAAATGTTAAAAGTATCGATAGCTGAAGTGATGATGGGGCTAACGGAATCGCCACCGCACACGGTATCATTTACTGTAAAATTGGAAACTGGAAGTGGCAATACTATAATAGTATCTTGGGCAAATGATTTGCAACCAAAATTATCTTTAAATAATATACCCACCACTTTCATCCCTATAGAATTATAAGTATGCGAAAGATTATTTCCCGAAACTACAGCAGTGGAATCTCCAAAATAAACGGAATCAATTAAGTTAATATTGTTATTGGTAAATGTGGCTGCTACCCCATCGCATACAAATTTAGAAAGTGTATACGAAGTTTGTAATTGTGTATTCACTGTTATATATGCCGTATCAATATAAGTACATTGAGAGGTAGTATCAATATACGTTGCATAAAATGGAAAAGTACCCGAGCCTGATGCAGTGCCATCGAAAGAATCATTGGAAACAAAATTTCCACTGAACTTGCAGCCTGGTGGATCCGCTAATAATTTCACCATGCCGGGGTTCAAACAAAAAGCAGAATCGTGTCCTTTGGCAATTACGCCTTTGGCCGTTACGCTAAGAGTAGCAGGCGTTCCACAAACGGGTGTATATATAAATTGATATAGCCCCAACGCATTCAAATAATAATTTCCAGGCTGCACTATACCTCCATTTAAGGTAATAGTAGTTCCTAAATTGGTGGGAAGATTTATCATTGTTTGCACACAAGTATCATAATCGGCTGGCAACTTAATTACCGTTTTGGGCAATATATTAAATGAGTCGACCAATATAATAGTATCGCATGCCGAAAATGAAGAATCGATAACCGTAATTTTATTTCCCGCAGGTGCTAATCCACTAATATTAACTGCTGACGCTATACTGCTTGTTGTTTGCTGATTCACAATAGAACCATCTTTCAATATATAAAAGTGATTGGATTGTGATGCACCCGATGTTGAAAAATGCAAACTATAATCGATAAAATAACTGGCGGTATAACAAGTATCGGAAAATGCGGTAGTCATTTGCATATCGGCATTCGGTTTCACTGTTATATTTTGTGAAGTAGAACAAGCATTGGAGCTACAGCATCCATTTGCATTAAAAGTAATTTTGTAATTTCCCGCTATAGTAAAGGTAATAGTGGGGCAAGAATCGTTTTGATTGGTAATATTATATCCCCCATTTACAGGCGAAATTGAAATATTATACGAAGTTGCATTCACTGCATGTATACAAGGCGTTACCGACTTGTTCACACATACGGATGCTGGAAAACCCGTTACCGAATTAAGTACCGTGGCTGGAGAATATATAAAAGAATCGATTACCGCCATGCCACCACAGCTATTGAATGAGGAATCGAGAATTAAATACTTCCCCGTTTGCGTAAGGCTGAGAGCTTTTGGAATTCCTTTTTGTGTAATGGTTTTTAACAAACTACCATTATAATAAATATAGAATACATTTTTTTGTGCAGTATCAGAAGTACTAAAATAATTGGCGAAAACAAAAGAGTCGTTTCCGGTATAACATATATTCTGTAATTTATTTAATGCCATGTTTGGGCCTTGGGCAATAGTAATATCCGTATCTAACTGGCAAATGGAATTTAATCCGATGCTAAAGTATATTGTATACTTCCCCGCACTATTAAAAGTTATCTTCGGTGTTTTGGTATTCTGGCCTGTAATGGTAACATTGCCTGCACAAGTGGTATTATAATATACCGCATTGGTAGCATATATAATAGGTGTAATGGAACTGCCCGAACAACCACCTCTGGGTATTTGCACACTGTCGATAGCTGCAACTACAATGGGAATGGAGTCTGTAATAGTTCCGCAGTTATTGGTGCATTCCAACCTCACCCAATAAATTCCGGCCTTACTATATTTATGAGGCGGTGCTGGAATTGTATAATTATTGGTGGTATCGCTCACGGTTTGTGGGGCTGAGCCGTCGCCAAAATACCAAGTATATACAGAGGGACTTCCATAAAATCCATTAGTGCAGCAATTGCCTGAAGTGATAATACTTAGATTATCATTTACGCAAATGGTGTCATTGCCTAGTTTTAATTTGGGCAACCTGGGCAAGTATTGTATAGATACGGGCGTGCTAATTTCATTATAACTAAATTGTCCGCTTGCAGGATCTCCCAAATAATATTTTGCCAGTACTGTTATTTTTTGTGGCCGCACCATAGGGCAACTATCTTTGGGTGTAAAATTATATTGATGACTAATGGTGAATTTCCAGGTAGGTTTAATAATAGTAGTATCACCATCGCCAAATATGATACAAATAGAATCGACACTAATATTAGAATCTGTGATTATATCAAAATTGATACTGCTCTTATAGCAGAACAATCCATTATTTACTACTGATAGGCCTGCATTTATATTTCCTTTTTTATTACTGATATAAGGAAACGAAGCACACTGTCCCTGGGCGTTGAGATAGCTAACAATAAATACGAAGACAAGTAAAATATTCTTCATAGGCTTTCTTTTCCCATCAAAAATAATACACATTTTTTGATATCATACAACAAAAGTTATACAATACTGTGAATTTGAATGTATTCTATAATAGAATTTCAATTCTTTTCTTAAACCGTCATGCTGAATTTATTTCAGCATCCTATTCGGCACTCGTGTGGAGATGCTGAAATAAATTCAGCATGACGGTTTGTTTATAATTAGTGCATTGCAATCATTCAATCGCATGTTTCGACTATGCTCAACATGACAATCATTCAATAAAAAAAATCCCCACTATCTTTTTAAATAGCGGGGACATTTTTACTAAATATTAATATATTATAAGGTACTGATTTTAATTCTTTTTGAAAGCTCTTCCACATCGGCACGGAAACGTTTATCAGTTTCCATCAAGTCATTTACTGTTTGGCAAGCATGTATAACAGTACTGTGGTCGCGGTTACCAAAATAGGAACCTATATTTTTAAGTGATGCTTTGGTAAGGTCTTTAGCAAAGTACATAGAAATTTGACGAGCTTGTACTACTTCACGTTTGCGTGTTTTCGATTTTACATGTTCAACTGGGATGGTGAAATAATCGCAAACCAATTTTTGTATAAAGTCGATGGAGATTTCTTTGGTAGAATTTTTCACAAAATTCTTCATCATTTGTTTCGCCAAATCCAAATCAATCTCTTTGCGATTCATACTACTTTGTGCCAATAATGAAATCATGGCACCTTCCAGTTCGCGTATATTGGTATTGATATTATGTGCTACATATTCTACCACTTCATTGGGCATGGTAACACCTTCATTATACATTTTTTGCTCAAGTATTGCAATCCGTGTATCGAAATCGGGCGTGCCTAAATCGGCAGAGAGACCCCATTTGAAACGGGTTAGCAAACGCTCTTCTATATCTTTTAAATCTTTGGGAGCACGATCGCTGGTTAATATAATTTGTTTTCCTGTTTGGTGTAATTGGTTAAATATTTGGAAAAATATTTCCTGTGTTTTGCCACGTCCACTAAAAAATTGAACATCGTCCATAATTAATACATCCACATAATTATAGAAATTTACAAAGTCGTTGGTGGTTGTATTTTTTACTGAGTCGACAAATTGGTTTAAGAATTTTTCAGCAGAAACATATAATACTACTTTGTTTTTGTTATTAACTTTTATTTGGTTGCCTATAGCTTGTACCAAATGTGTTTTACCCAAACCTACGCCGCCAAATATCATAAGCGGATTAAATGCAGTACCACCTGGTTTGGTAGCAACAGCATAACCTGCAGAGCGAGCCAAGCGATTGCAATCGCCTTCAATAAAATTATCGAATGCATAATTTGAATTTAAATTTGAATCGATATTTACTTTGCGAAGACCGGGTATTATAAAAGGATTTTTTATATTGTTTCCGATATTCAATGGCATGGTAACACCAATGTTGTCGTTCTTACCTACGTTGTTGGTGGGCATGTTAACCGTATAGGGCGAACTACTACCTTTGCTATTTTCTACTATTATATTATATTCTAATCGTGAACCTGGGCCTAAAACTGTTTTCAAAGTTTTGCGTAACAAATCAACATAATGCTCTTCTAACCATTCATAAAAAAACTGGCTTGGTACTTGAATTGTTAATATTTTATTTTCCAACTTCAAAGGCTTAATGGGGTTAAACCATGTTTTGAAGCTCTGCTCAGGGATGTTATCACTGATTATTTTGGAACATTCGTGCCAAGCAGATTCGCAAGTAATTGGGGTGTCGTGGGCTATCATATTAATAAGTCCGCAAATTGTGATTAAAAATGTTTAAAAAAAAATTTTATTTCTATTGACTTTTGGAGAAAGATAACAGGATGGGGTTTCAGCCGTTTTTTTTTACATTTGTTTTTAGACAAAACTGATAATCAGTTAGTAAAATTTTAGTCGCTGATAATCAATCTCTGTAAGGCTTACATGATGGTTTATATAAAACTTTGATGTAACTGCTTGCCGGTTATTTTTCTTTTTTTTATCGCTTGCGAAATTACTTAATTATTATGGTGATTCCAAGCATAAATTTTTGTTTTTTTTCACGATAGTGTATACCTTTATAATTTCACTTTGCAATTATAGCTTAATTTTGCAAGACTATATTCTCATACTTCTTTTCACCTATTTAAAAATCAACTACTTACACAATATCTTGGTGCAGCCACTGCCCATTCCTATTTATAACTATGCCGCAAAAACGCTTGAATAATTTTTAAACTATACCCTAAAATTATACTATATATATGTCTAAAATCACCCTCAGTAAGAAAATCGTGAACAGTTGGTGCATGTACGATTGGGCCAATTCGGTATACAATCTTGTAATTTGCTCGGCTATATATCCTATATATTATGAGTCGATCACCTCGGTAAAAGATGCAAATAAAAATATTATAAAAGACACAGTCACATTTTTAGGAATGGAATTTAAGAATACGGTTTTGAGTATGTATGCACTTTCATTTTCTTTTTTAATAGTATGTTTCCTCTCTCCCCTCCTATCATCAATAGCTGATAACCGAGGTAATAAAAAGTCCTTTCTCAAATTCTTTTGCTACTTAGGGGCAGCCTCGTGTGCGGGATTGTATTTTTTGGAGCCGGGCCTCAATGGTGAGCAACCTGCTATGTTAGGTTGGGGTATATTATGTATGATAATAGCTAGCATTGGTTTTTGGGGCAGCTTGGTTTTTTACAATTCTTTTTTGCCCGATATTGCATCAAATGAAGATATGGATAAAATTTCGGCAAGAGGTTTTTCATTGGGATATTTGGGTAGCAGTATATTGTTAATATTATGTCTTGTTTTTATAACCATTATGAAAAATAATGGCTATCCGGGTTCATTTGCTCCGCGTATTTGTTTTTTGGCTGTAGCAGTTTGGTGGGTATCATTTGCCCAAATATTATTTTATAATGTACCTGAACAAAAAGTAGGAACGCGTGCAAAAGAATCTATATTTAAAGGATTCCACACCTTGCGTGGTGTATATAGAAACGCCATGTCGAGCCGCAGCATGAAAGTATTTTTGAGTTCGTTTTTCTTCTTTAATATGGGTGTGCAAACGGTGATGCAAGTTGCAGTATACTTTGGTGCCAAACTATTAAAATTACCTGATACTAAACTTATACCTACAGTACTTACTATACAATTTGTAGCTATTGCGGGCAGCTTTTTATTCTCTTATATATCCAAAATGTTTGGCAATAAGCTCTCTCTTTCCATTACTATATTAATATGGTGTGGGGTATGTGTTTCTGCTTGGTTCGTGGCCGAGTATCAATCGGAGATGGGTTTTTATACAATCGCATTTTTTGTGGGATTGGTAATGGGTGGTATACAAAGTTTGAGCAGGGCAACTTATAGCAAACTTATTCCCGAGGGTGCTCATGATACTGCATCGTTTTTTAGTTTTTATGATATAACAGAAAAAATGGCAATGGTAATCGGACTATTTCTATTTGCATTTATCGAACAACATTCTGATGGTATGCAGAATTCTTTGTTCGCCGTGATGATATTTTTCATACTGGGATTTTTACTTCTCATACCTTTAAAAGATAACAGATTAAAAGCATATAATAAACAGTGATAGACTTACAAGATATTAA
Source organism: Flavobacteriaceae bacterium (assembly GCA_025363675.1). Taxonomy (GTDB): domain Bacteria; phylum Bacteroidota; class Bacteroidia; order UKL13-3; family UKL13-3; genus CANJUD01. The sequence continues at coordinate 10,019 of JANYDJ010000127.1, forward strand.
TTTTGAATTTGGTGGCAGGTACTTATATAAAGAAGCATCGTGGCAAATAAAACCAGGCGAACGCATCGGCCTTATTGGAAAAAACGGAACAGGAAAATCAACATTACTACGGGTGTTGATGGGCGAATATTCTATTAGCGGTGGTAATATACAAAAGCAGGGAGGCATAAAAATTGGTTTCCTTACCCAGGATTTTTTAGATAGAAATTTAGAAGGCTCTGTTCTGGAAGTTACCATGCAGGCATTTGAAGAATTGTTGGATATAGAAAAACAAATGCATGAAATTACCGCCAAAATGGAAACCGACTATAATGATAAATTATTAGAACGGCTTGGCGATTTGCAACATCAATACGAGATGCATGATGGATATACTATACATAATCGTGCCGCTGAAGTATTGGAAGGACTGGGATTTAAAACCGAACAACTTGATAAACCATTACAACAATTTTCGGGAGGTTGGCGTATGCGTGCATTACTTGCACAAATGCTATTAACAAAACCTGATTTGTTAATGCTGGACGAGCCAACCAACCATTTGGATTTACCCTCGATACAATGGCTCGAAAATTATTTGAAAACTTATGCAGGTTCTGTAATAGTGGTAAGTCATGATAGATATTTTTTGAATAGATTGTGTAATAGAATTGTGGAGATAAGCAATCTCAAGTTTAATATATTTGAAGGAAACTTCGATGATTATATTGATCAAAAAGAAGAACGTATGTTATTACAACAACGTCAGTTTAGCAACCAACAACAATATATAAAAGACCAAGAAAAATTTATCAATCGTTTTCGTGCCAAAGCCAGTAAATCGGTAGCCGTGCAAAGCCGCGTTAAAATGCTCGACAGGCTTGATAAAATTGAAGCTCCCGAAGGTGATACAGCGTCTGTAGGTATTCGTTTCGGTATGGACCATGCAGGCGGAAAAGTAACTTTGGAAATTGAAAAACTACATAAAAATTTTGGAACCCTTAATGTATTTAACAATGCCGAAGGACAAATAGTTCGTGGCGATAAAGTGGCATTAATTGGTGCGAATGGTTTAGGCAAATCTACCCTGTTAAAAATTGTAGATGGATTATTACCTGCCGAGGGAAAAATTACTTTGGGTCATAATGTACACATGTCATATTTCTCGCAACAACAAAGTGAATCTTTAGATAATACCAAAACTATAGTAGACGAACTTCAATATTTTGCTCCCTGGGTAAAAGAACAAGATGCCCGCACTATACTAGGTTCATTTTTATTTACCGGTGAAGATGTTTTCAAAAAAATAAAAGTACTTTCTGGTGGCGAAAAAAGTAGGGTTGCTCTAGCAAAAACTGTAGTAAGTCGCTCTAACTTTTTATTATTGGACGAGCCTACCAACCACTTGGATATGCAAAGTGTAAATATATTGGCCAAAGCATTAATTGAATACGAAGGTTCTATATTATTGGTGAGTCACGATAGGCATTTTATAAATATGATAGCCGATAAAATCTGGTTTATCGAAAATCAGAAAATAAAGGAATACCCTGGCGGCTACGAAGAATTTGAGGAGTGGTATAATAAACGAGTGGTGCCACCTCCTACTGTGGCAAAACAATTGCATAAGGACGAAAAACCTGCTCAAGTTGCGGGAGAAAAAAATGATCCAGCCCAAAAGCAAGTATCAAAAAATAAATTGATTCAAATGCAAAAAGACATGGACAAACTGGAACAGGAAATAGAATTACATAAACAACAACTTAAAAAAATTGAGGACAGCTATAATAACCCCGATATTGCATCTGATAGCAAAAAACTAAATGAGGCAACTGGTGAGCATAAAAAATTGTCAGATACTATTAAACAACTTAACCTTAACTTTGAAACGTTATTTGAGCAGATGATGTTACTTCAAGAAAATTAAATGATACAGAATATGAGCAAAAACAAACCCTGTGCACACCTATTATATATAGGTAAATTTTTTATCCTTATTTTTATATTGCTTTGCTCATCTCATACAAGCAATTCACAAACACCACTTCGCTGCGAAAACTATATTTATGATAGTTCCATTAAAACAGTGGAACTGAAACAAACCGATGGTGACCCGCTCACCATTATTAATATGAACAGTGATGATGTATTGAGAATGGATTTTGACCAATTGGGAATTAACAATACCTATTATCAATATTCCTTTATTTTTTGCGATGCCAATTGGAATGCATATACTGACTATGATTTTAATGCCTATGCTCAGGGTTTGCAATATACCAATATAGAAAACTGGAAATTTTCATCGAATGCCTATCAAAAATATGTACATTATACTTTTGATTTCCCTAACAATAACTTTAAGTTTTTATATGCCGGCAATTATATATTAAAAGTGTGCCGTACCGATAATGCGGATGTTCCAGTTATCACAAGAAGATTTATGGTATGCAACCAAAAGGTAAGTTTTACGGCTACCATTAAACCCGCTACCGATGTTAAGTATAGATTTAGCAAACAGGAAATAGATGTGATAGTTGACAATTTGGGATATAATATGCCCAACCCTTATGCCGATGCAAAAATTGTGATCACCCAAAACAACCGCTGGGATAATGCAATTGCTGGTATGAAACCCCGTTTTATTAATGGAAATAAAATTGATTATAATTTTGAGGATGTGAATTTATTTAATGGGGGCAGCGAGTTTCGGATGTTTGATATCAGAACTTTGAGAACGTACAGTCAAAACGTGGCCCGCAAATATTTCGATACCTTATACCATTGCCTGCTAAATGTGGATGAAAGCAGGGCAGCATTGCAGTACTTATATGTAATCGATTTTAATGGCCGACGTTCCATAGCCAACAATGAAGGGGTATCAAACGACCCTGATTATTCCATCGTGCATTTTAGCCTTAGCAGTGTCGATCCCTACAAACAAGATATATATGTATTTGGTGAGCTAACCGATTGGCAAATGAAACCCGAGTTTAAAATGGTTTATAACAAAGACCTATTTAGGTATGAATGTAAAGCCAAATTAAAACAAGGGGTCTATAATTATATGTATGTGGCCCAAGACCCCACAACTACAGCAGCTGACGAAACATTGATAGAGGGTAACCACATGGAGACAGAAAATGCCTATACTGTTTATTTTTACTACAAAAATTTGATCTATAATTACGACGAACTAATTGGTGCTCAAACGTTCAGCTCGACAAACGCAGGCAGGTAAAAAGATATTTTTTATCAAGTGTTTGTTCTTTAAGAAATAAGTATTACTTTTGCACTCCAATTTTTTATATCAATGAGAGTTTGTGATTTAACCGGAAAAAAAGCAATGAAAGGTAACAACGTTTCGTTTTCTAACAAGAAAACCAAGCGTAGGTTCTACCCAAATTTGCATACAAAAAAATTCTTCATACCCGAAGAAAATGCATGGATAACCTTGAAAGTTTCTACTTCGGCCATGCGTACCATCAACAAAAAAGGCATCAATACTTGCCTGAACAATTTAATTAAAGACGGAAAAATTTAACCTTATCAAGTATCATGGCAAAAAAAGGAAACCGTATACAAGTGATATTGGAATGCACTGAGCACAAAACCTCAGGCGTACCAGGCACAAGTCGGTATATCACCACTAAAAACAAGAAAAATACCACCGAAAGATTGGAGGTAAAAAAATATAATCGTATCCTTAGAAAGGTTACTGTTCACAAAGAAATTAAATAATAATATTATACTACTATGGCTAAGAAAGTTGTTGCTACACTAAAAACAGGAGCTGGTAAAGAATACGCTAAAATCATTAGAGCAGTAAGGTCTCCTAAAACCGGTGCCTATACTTTTAAAGAAGAGATGGTTCCCAATGATAACATCAAACAATACTTTAAATAGTATTCCAATTATCTAAAAATATTAAAAAGCTATCTGTGAAATCGGGTGGCTTTTTTTGTTTACTTCGACTACGCTCAGTATGACAATAGACTACGCTCAGGATGACAATAAAAATCATGCGTCAGCCCATTAATCATTAATCATTAATCATTAACCATTTATAATTTATCATTCATAATTAACCATTACCTTGGGATTTTTTGATTTTTTTAATAAGGAAAAGAAAGAGCAGCTAAACAAAGGCTTGGAGAAAACCAAAACCTCTTTGTTTGGCCGCATCAGCAAAGCATTACTGGGCAAAAGCAAAGTAGATGCTGAGTTTTTAGATGAGCTTGAAGAGATACTTATCAGCAGCGATGTAGGGGTAAAAACCAC
>JANYDJ010000134.1 GCA_025363675.1 Flavobacteriaceae bacterium
TAAATTCTAATCACTAAATTCTAAATTCTAATCACTAAATTCTAAATTCTAATCACTAAATTCTAAATACTAAATTCTAATCACTAAATTCTAATCACTAAATTCTAAATCCTAAGTACTAAATTCTAATCACTAAATTCTAAATCCTAACTACTAATTACTAACGACTAATTACTAACGACTAACGACTAATAATGGAAAAAGGAATTTGCTTATTGGCTTGCGTACCTATTAGAAAAGAAGGTGGAAGTATATATGAAATGGTTTCACAATTATTATATGGCGAAACTTATACTATTATAGAAAAGCAAAATGGCTGGCTCAAAATTGAATGCGACTATGATAATTACCAAGGTTGGATTTCAGCAAACCAGCACAGCACAAACTATGCAGGATTATCATATAAGGGCATTTGCAAAAATCTAATCGAGCAAATTGATATAAATAATAATACCATAAACATTACAGCCGGTGCATCTGTTGAGAGAAATATATATGAATTGACTTGGGAAAACATATATACACAAACCTCATTATATATGAATGCCCCTTACTTATGGGGCGGCCGTTCTCCGTTTGGCATTGATTGCTCAGGATTTACCCAAGTTATATATAAAAGCGTTGGAATAAAATTATTGCGTGATGCTGAACTACAAGCCACACAAGGCGAAACCATAGACTTTGCATCCACCGCCAAACTAGGCGACCTAGCTTTTTTCGACAACGCAGAAGGTAAAATAATACATGTGGGAATGGTGTGGGTTGATGAACAAATAATACATGCCCATGGCAAAGTGCGAATTGATAAATTTGACCAACAAGGAATATATAATATTGATACAAATTCCTATTCTCATAAGTTGAGGATTATTAAGAGATTCTTTTAGGATTCAGGAAACGGGATTCGGGATTCAGGGGCTAACGCCGAATGGCCCCGAATCCCGAATCCCGTTTCCTGATTCCTGATTCCATTATTTTATCCTGTTTACCAAATACTTACGATTTATCTAAACATTTTCCAAAACAATACTTGTATCTACATGTTTCATGTTAAAATCTAAAAATTAAAAACATGACAAAAGCAATTATTATCTTGGCAACAGCAGCGTACCTGCTAACTGCTTGCAAAAACGATTCGAAAAACAAAGAAGCAAAAACGGGCGAAGCAACGGAAATCAAAGCAGATTCTGCCGGACAGAAGTATGCTTTAGTACCTAAAGAATCTTCGCTTAACTGGCAAGCTTATCAAACCTTAAAAACTGGTGGCCAAGCAGGTACCATCAACATTTCTTCTGGAGAATTAACGGTGAATGAAAGTAATATAACTGGTGGGAGTTTTAAAATTGATATGACTACAATAGTTCCAACTGGAATGGAAGAAGGTGAAATGAAAACCAAATTGACAGGCCACCTAAAAAGTCCTGACTTTTTTGATGTAGAAAAATATAAAGATGCGGAATTTACCATTGCTGAAGTAATAAAAGGAAGTGCTGACAGTGTTACAATTAAAGGTAATCTAAAAATAAAAGACATGACCAATATGATAGAGTTTCCAGCCAGTATAAAAATGGAAGAAGGCAAAGTAACAGCAACTGCCAGCTTTAGTATCGACCGTAAAAAATGGAAATTAAACTATATGTCTGAGAAATCGTTTGGTGATAAAATTATCAAAGATATGATAGACATTAACCTGAAAATTACTGTGAAAAAGTAAGTTTATAAATCAGATGAATTAATGGAAAGCCGCTCTGTATGGAGTGGCTTTTTTTATTTTACTATATGATATTAGCCCAATACCTTAAAGAGTAAATCTTCCAAGTATAGTGCTGTAAATTCTTCCTTATTCTTAGCTCCTGCGTCAGTTAGCTTGGGCAAATTATCAATAAAAAATTGCTGATCGTGCGATATTTCTATCAAGGAACTACTTAAAGAACGCGGGTATTTATACTTAGGATTATAGGAACTTATTATATCAGCAATTGTTGCACATAAATCTTTGTAAGGTTTAAAAACTTCATTCTTATTAATCTCTGCCACTTCTTTTACTAAGTATACTTTACTGCTTTCTGCAATTACAATTTGGTTCAGTAACTTTTTATTAAAATCTTGACTACCTGAACTTTCAGGCAGTCCATGTGTTAGCAAATGTATGATAGTTTTTAACTTAGCTTTATCGTCTTTTATATTTTTAAGTTGAAACATTACCAAGAATTCAAGATAAGACCAGTACCAATTTAATATGTATAATAAAAGCCGATGCTTGTTCTCGAAATAGCGATATATTGTAGCTTCGGTTGTTTTAACCTCAACTGCCAATTTCTTAAAAGTGAACTGCTCAAAACCTAGTTCATAGATTAGACCAATTGCTTTTCTAACAATTTGTTTACCTATTTCGCTCGCTTCGGGATCGCGAATGTAAATGCTTTGATTAACCCTAAAGGTGATATAAAAATCCATAATCTATATTTTCTTGCAAAAATAAAGCAAAATACTTAGATTTGAAAGTAATTCTACATTTAAAGATACTTTTACAACTTTTTTTAATAGTATTACTACTATATGCAATTGTATGCATATATTTGCAACGAAATTCGATAGATAGAAACAATGATAAAAGAAGAAAATAATTTTAACAGATTGTGGAGCCTACTAAAGCTTAAGAAAAAGGATATTACAGCTATCTACTTTTATGCCATTCTAAGTGGCATTCTAGACCTGAGCCTGCCTCTTGGAATCCAAGCTATCATAGGTTTTGTGATAGGAGCTTCTATGGTAACCTCCATCTATGTCTTAATTTTTATTGTAGTGCTAGGGGTTTTAATAGTTGGCATTTTGCAAATAAACCAACTCAAAATAATTGAAAAAATACAGCAAAGTATTTTTTTAAGGTATGCTTTTGAATTTGCCGATACCATTCCTAAATTAGATTTAAAAAAAATTGACAATTATTATTTACCTGAAAAAGTAAATTCATTTTTTGAAACTGTGAGTCTGCAGAAAGGTATCTCAAAAATACTTATCGATATTCCGCTTGCCAGTATACAGATTTTGTTTGGTCTAATCCTTTTATCGCTATACCATCCCATATTTATTGTGTTTGGATTGGTGCTACTAATCATCTTAGGATTAATTTTAAAACTGACTAGCAAAAGCGGCTTGCTAACTAGTTTTGAAGAAAGTAAATATAAATACGCCGTAGCTTCATGGTTAGAGGAACTATCTCGTGTGCTTCGATCATTTAAGTTCAGCCAAAATTCTAGCTTAAATTTAAAAAACACTGACAAGAATATGGTTGGTTACCTATCGGCCCGCACTGCACATTTTAAAGTGCTGTTAATACAATATAAGTCTTTGGTGTTTTTTAAGGTGGCTATAACTACCATCATGCTCACAGTAGGCGTATATCTATTATTAAATCAGCAGCTTAATATAGGTGAGTTTATTGCTGCTGAAATTGTAATTTTATCGATAGTAACGGCGGTAGAAAAATTAATAAATAGTCTTGATAATATATATGACGTAATTACTGCCTTAGGAAAACTTGCTACTATAACAGAAGGAAGCCTTGAATTGGATGGTTCAATAATACTAGATTCTAAAAACACGGGGTTATCTATTCAAATGATTAATTGCAGCTTTGGCTATCAAACCACTAAGGCCACACTAGACCAAGTAAGTTTACAAATACCTGCAAATAGCAAAGTTTGTATCTCGGGCAAAGAAGGTTCGGGCAAATCGACCTTGTTAAGGGTAATTAGCGGAAACTATAAAGACTTTGATGGCTCTATATTAATTAATAATATACCGATTGGAAATTACCAGTTGGACTCTTTACGAAGTATTACAGGAAAATACTTTAACCAACTTGATATTTTTATGGGTACAATTTGGGAAAACATAAGCATGGGAAATGAAAAAATTACTTATAATCTCATTGATGAAACTGCTCAAAAAATCGGATTTGGTGCTTTTCTAAATTTAATGCCTTTGGGGTACGACACCATTGTGGACCCACTAGGCAAAAAACTACCAACCAATTTAATAAAAAAAATATTATTGTTGCGAGCCTTGGTAAATAGCCCCAACTTACTGCTGCTAGAAGAGCCTTGGCAAGGACTGGAAGAAAACTTACAAGCCAAAATTATGCACTACATACTAAATGAGGTTAAAAATGCAACTATATTAGTGGTAAGCGATCATAAAAAATTTGCGGCACAGTGCGACTATCAAATTGAATTAGCAGATGGAAGCGTACAAAATAATAAAAACAAATAATATGACACCTGATAAATATAATATTCCGCTCAAATCATATAGCCATATTTATAGGGTTGATAAAAAAAGTATGATAAAATATTGGTTTGCTGGCATACTGCTATTTTTAATCATTATCCTTTTTTTACCCTGGACCCAAAATATAAAAATAAAGGGATCTGTTACTACTTTATATCAAGAACAAAGGCCACAAGAGATTAATTCTCCTATTCCTGGAAAAATTATAAAGTGGTGGGTAAAAGAAGGTGATTTTGTAAAGAAAGGCGACACCATATTAAAACTAGCCGAAATAAAGGAAGACTATCTTGACCCCAATCTTTTGAACAGAACAAAACAGCAAGTTTCAGCTAAAAAAGGCTCCTTAAATTACTACCAAAGTAAGGCGAAAGCTATTGATGCACAAATTGATGCTTTATATAATGTAAGGAAGCTAAAAGAACAGCAACTAATCAATAAAATTAAACAATTAGATAACAAACTTCTAGGTGAAAAAGCTGAACTTTCGGCTTCACTTAACGAATATAAACTCGCAAAAGACCAGTATGATAGACAACAAAAAATGTTCAACGATGGATTGGTGTCACAAACCCAACTAGAACAAAGAAATATCGCATTCCAAAATGCGATGGCAAAAAATATTATAGTCGAAAATAAACTTGCACAAACCATGCAAGAAATAACTAATGTACGAATTGAACTAAATAGTGTAGAACAAGAATACAGTGAAAAAATTAGCAAAGCCGAGAGCGAAAAGTTTCAGAGTTTAAGCCAAATTGCAAGTGGCGAAGCCGAGGTTGCAAAAATGGAAAATACATTTGCTAATTATATTATACGAAATGGCATGTATATAATATTGGCACCACAAGATGGGCAGATTGTACAATCGAAAAAAGCAGGTATTGGCGAGATAGTGAAAGATGGCGAACATATAACTTTGATTGTTCCTTCCAGACTAAACTACGCCGTAGAATTATATGCACGCCCTATCGATTTACCACTTATCAACCTAGGGCAAGATGTGAGATTTACTTTTGACGGCTTCCCTGCAATTGTATTTAGTGGGTGGCCTAAAAATAGCTATGGAACCTTTTCGGGAAAAGTTGTAGCATTTGAAAATAGCATTAGCCCCAATGGCATGTTTAGAGTTCTAGTAGCAGAAGATTCGACTATAAGAAAATGGCCCGAACAATTAAAAATTGGAACAGGGGCACAAGGAATTATACTCATAAAAGATGTACCAATTTGGTATGAACTTTGGCGAAACATTAATGGATTCCCACCCGACTTTTATACCTATAACAATAAAGCAGAAGATAAAATTAAAAAATAATATATATAATGCAAAAACTAAAAACATTTATTTTTTTTATATTTCTAACGATTCATGGATATTCACAGGCACAAGATACTTCAAAAATTTTGAATGCAGAACACGTGCTAGAGATTGTGCGTCAATTTCATCCTGTAGCAAAGCAAGCTAATATTGGTATAGAAAGGGCAAAAGCCGAACAGACGACAGCAAGAAGTTTATTTGATCCGATTTTGAGTAATTATAGTTCTAAAAAAACCTTTGATGGAACAAATTATTATAATTACCAAATCACTGAATTAAAAATTCCAACATGGTATGGCCTGGAACTATATGGTGGTATGGAAAACCTGAATGGGGATAGATTTGACCCATCGGAAACAGTTGGGAAAACAAGCTATTGGGGGGTGAACTTTTCTTTGGCAAAGAACTTACTAATGGATAAACGAAGAGCAACGTTGCAGCAAGCAAAAATATATATTAATGTAGCCAAAACTGAGCAGCAAGTAATTATTAATGACTTGCTTATGGATGCTATAGAATCTTATTGGTATTGGGTCAAGTCCTATCAAACATATTTAGTTGTGAGTAATAATGTAAATATTTGTGAAGTACGCTTAGAATATATAAAGAAATCTTTTATTCATGGAGACAGGCCCGCAATAGATACACTAGAAGCCTTAACACAGTTGCAAAGTTTTCAATATCAAAAAAACGTTTATTGGCTCGAATTTCAAAATGCAGGAATCAAATTATCTGCCTATTTATGGACAACAAATGTTGAACCATTTCAATTGCCAGAAACAATTATTCCAGCCGATGGCTGGGAGGATGAAACTATTATTAGTAAATTTAATATTTCTTTGTCCGACCTACTGAACTTGTCGAAAAGCTACAATCCGAATTTATTAATTTATCCTTACAAAATTGACCTTTTAAAAATTGAAAAAAAATTAAAATTTCAAGACCTATTGCCTCGTATAGATTTAAGATATAATAAACTAGGCAAAGGTTATGAATTCCCAAATTCAAATACTATATTACAAAACAATTACCAATATGGATTAAAAATGGAAATGCCTATTTTCCTGTCTCAAGGTAGAGGTGGATATAAAACCACGAAGTTAAAAATTGAAGTTACCAAACTGGAGCAAAATCAAAAGAACCTGCAGGTAGAGTTAAAAATAAGAAGCTATTTTAATGAATTTATTTATCTAAAAAAGCAGATTGAATTGCAAACCAATAACTATAATAGTTATAAACTTTTAGTAAAAGCAGAAGAAAGCAAATTATACCAAGGCGAAAGTTCACTCTTCATAGTAAATGGTCGAGAAAACAAGGCACTTGAAGCACTTGAAAAATTAATTGAACTTAAAACAAAGTATTTTAAAACCCTATATGCCTTGCAGTGGAGTGCTGGTCTCTTAAAATAAATTATGGTAACAACGTATCAGTTGGGACAAAAGGCGAACCCAACAGCAGAAATAGGCTTCGAGGTATTTAGCCTATATTTGTTGGTAAACAATACAGAAAAATTATGGAAAATCAAGAAAAAGTTTACAATTGGG
>JANYDJ010000007.1 GCA_025363675.1 Flavobacteriaceae bacterium
GGCTCCCGATGCTACTACTTTTATATTGTATTTACCCGGGGGATAATTTGTATTCCATTTTATTTTTTCTCCGCTGCCTATATATATTGTATCGTTGAGGAACCAGTTGAAGATGGAGTAAACTGGGTCATGCTCCGCAATAATTGAATCTTTGCAAGTGCCAAGGTAAATATTAAAGTATAGTTTTGAAACCGTATATCTGGCAACATAATCATATTCGAACGAAGTAGCATTTTTAGTATTATTAATAAAAACAGGAATGCGTCCGAAATAAGTTATAAAAGGGTTTGGTTGATAATGAAATGTTCCGGAAAAGAAAATATCATTTTCATTTCCGGCTAATTTCCCAGCATGGTGGTGAAATGGTACTTCATGATGTTCTATATATATCAAATTCCCGACAGAATCGAGCCGCATAAAGAACATTTCAAAATCAGCATCACGATATTGTTTGAGTAGCGGATTTTGAAAACTATAGTTTTGATAATGAATAGCATTACGGAATTCTCCAAGTACCGTTATCATATTTTTTTCATCAACAACTAGGTCATTTAAAATCCAACTACAAGTTTTTAACCACTTTATATTTAGCTTATTGTCGAGTTCGAATAGAAAGGAATTATTATTTATATCATTAAAGTATTGAATATTATCAATACTGGCAGTATCGGCTGTAAATTCTCCAATACCATATATATGATTATTATTGCTTACAATTTTTGTTATTTTAACGTTAACAAATTTAAAATCTTTGTGTACTGTTATCAAACCGTTAGAATCTATTATTTCTCCAAAATTATAATAATTGATACTTGATAAATCATTAGCGTAGCAATGCGTTATAATATCTTTTCCCTTCTTGCATAAAAAGCCAATATTATTTCCATCAGCTTTATCATTAAGTTTTTTCCATTCAATTTTTTCTTTTTCTGTGTCATATTTTAATACAAGCCCGCACCTTTTGAACATAACAGGCTGTGTAAAATAGCTGCTGTCGCAAAAGAACACTGTATCACATCCAAAACTTGCCCCAACCACAATAGAATTATTTTGGATTTCAAAATCGGATAAATTAATGTCGGAAACATTGCCATAATCAGGTTGAACTATTTTTTTAGCTTTAATATATTTTAGGTTTTTAGCATTTAATTCAATATATAGTATAGCTATATTTTTTATTTGATAATCATTCATGATGGTATCTTTCCCGAATATAAGCGTATTAGAATATTCTATTTGAACAACTACTTTAATTACGCTATCCAATAACTTTATTTTACCTCTCATTACAGAAGTGTATTTCCCTGGGATTATTGCTGCGGCAATACATTTCCCTTCTTTCGAAAATTTTGAAATAAGGGTATCTCCATAAGTTTTCTGATATAGTGACAATGAAAACAGATTGCAATTGTTATCGATCACCAGTGAAGTATTTGCCACTTCCCAATTGGTTACTTCCTTACTGTTAACCCACTGCCACCCCGCACTCTGTGAATATATGTTTCTACAACATACTAATAACAGTGCAAAGAAAAATATTTTACGCATCTATTCACAAGATGCAGATTAATAGCAAATAGTTGTCTGTAAACCAATAATAAATACTGAAAGCTATTTTATATGCTATTGTTTCAACAGCTTCATGTTTTTATTCCCCACAGCAATCATATATATTCCTTGAGCGAAACTGCTTGTGTTTACAATAGTTTCACTGAGTGGTTTTAATATATTTTTATATATAATTTTTCCTGTTATGTCATATATAATTAAATCAGAAATTTGGTCAATATTATATTTAACGGTTATATACTCACCTGCAGGATTGGGAAATACTTCAAGTGATTGTTGAGCAATATAATTTGATACAATACCTGTTAATGCTTTTGGTGTACAACCATCATCAATTCCATTGTTTGCGTAAATCTGAGATAATATGGCTGCCCTGCTCTTAAGTTTTTTTATTGAACTTAGTGGGCCACTATCGCCCCGTGCATATACATAAGCAAGCAAATAACACATCTCTTGCGAGGTATCGAAGTTATATGGGCCTACACTAGCAAGTAATTTTCTATCGCCTGGTACGTTTCCAGCACTTTTTTCGGTCCAACCGGTTGAAGAAACGGGATCGCCAGAAAACATATAATGTGCGGGAACGTTTCCTCCATGCCCATTTGGCATATCGGATGTTAATTGGGTTCCATCAATCCATTTCGCCTGCAAATAGTTATAAAAATCTTCGGGCTTTGTGGGGTTTCCAGTATTAGAAAAATCATTATTAAAATACATACAATTGCTCATTGCTTTATTTAAAAACAAACAGCCCATTGCAGGCGGATTCTTGCCATAGCCCGATCCCCCGATCCCTACATCAATATTTCGTCCATTGTATCCGTACATCAAATTTAATAAAGTATCACACCCCACCTCGTCATCAGCATAGTCCCCAATATCATAGTCAACAAACTGACCTAAGTAAAGATTCTTATAATTGTTTTTTGATCGGTTGATAATTCTATAGCTAACAAAAATAGTATTTGCCAATGCAGAATCAGCATTATTATAGGCATAAGTAAACTGATATATTTCTACATTTAATGGATTGCCACCTGTTTCAGCGTGCACTCTGTTATCGTTATATATACACAAAGTAGCTTCATCTCCGGGGAACAATGGAGATTCGCCCATATTGGGTTCATATATATTGTTGTTGTTTTTATCGTTGAACAAAGCCATTCTTTGTGGTTCATTATATATATTGCGGCCATGTGTGGGCCAATTGGCAATATTGGCTGAGGTTACATAGCCATTATCTTTATAATGCAGCAGATGATAGTTCACTTCGTTTTTTGTTATTCTATATATTTTATCATAATAACATGCCTGGGTTGAATCACCAGTGGATGATGGGCCACAAGAATAATCATATCCAGCCTGATTGTATAAAATTCCAGCTACGTGCATCTGGTTTCCTGAGTCTAATGCACCAATCCATATACCACTGGAAAAAATTGTTGTTTTGCCAGAACCTTTGGGTGCTTCAAAACCAGGAAGCAAATTAGCATTCCTAAATACACTGCCGTTATTAAGAATATATCCTTTCACATTGTTGATGGACATAAAATCCACAGCAGTTTGTGCATTAATAATTTGTGAAAAAATGAATAGGTGAAATAGTAGAATAATGTTTTTCATTGTAATTGTATTGGTTTTTATTGGTGTGGAAGTTTACAGTTTTTTATTTTATTGGTTATAAAGTATGTATAAGTCAGCATGAATCAATTAGGCAAATGTAAAAAAATATTTTAAGGTTTGGTAATGCCCTAACAAGTATTTTTTAAAAAACTTAACAGTTAGGATGTTACACTTATTAAAATAGATTTCTTAAAATGGCGTATGGTGATATTGGCTCTAATTAACAATTATGGATAAATATGTAAGGTATTTTCATCATCCAGATTTGTTTCAACAAAACGGAAGCAATACCTTTGAATTGTATTATCGTAAATACTCATGAAACGCATATACCTGTCCTGCTTTATATTACTATCTGTGTTTGCAAAAGCACAGCAACTGCCCATATACTGGCAGCAGGGTACTATGTATTATAATCCAAATATTACTGAAATTACAAATGAACAGGAGCTTGTAAAGACCAACACTTACAATGACCGTATTTATGCTACTGTGGTTTTTGAGACCTTGCCTTCTGATGCCATTAAAAAAGAACTGGAAAACGAGCAGGTAAGATTTTATTCATTTGTGCCTCCTTTGGCTTATTGTATTTCATTTCCAGTTGCAGGTGGGCTTCAACTATTGCAAGCCAAGGGTGTTAGGGTAATTACTTTCCCTATCAACAAAGTGAAACTGCACACCGATTTACAACATCAAATATATCTTCCGCATATTATACGCATGGGTGGCCGCATTAGTGTGGCTTTGTGGATGTATGATAACACACCCATGGAAAAAGACAATCTAATAAAACAAGGTTGCACTATTGAAAAAGAAGGCGTGGGTTATATTATAGTGAACCAAGATACCAGTAAAATTAATGCTTTGGCGGCATTGCCTTTTGTACATTATATAGAACCGCGTAGCACAGATCCCATTGATTTGAACAAGCCAGGTGTTACCAACCATCGAGATAATTATTTGCACAATACCAAACTGAGTGGCCTAACAGGAAATGGTGTGGTAATAGGAATAGGCGATGGAGGAATGGGGGTGCTGCATGTCGATTTTCAAAATAGACAAAACAATACCAGTATATTTGGTTCTCTAGCTCACTCAAACCACGTAACGGGAACTATTGGCGGTGCCGGAATTGTAAATCCTTTATATAAAGGAATGGCTCCAATGGCTACCATGCTCAATGGTTATTATCCGGAGTATACTGATAATTCAGCAAGCAGTTATAATACTTATGGCATGGTGCTAACCAACAATTCGTGGGGTTATGGATATGTGTGCAGTGGTACCGACTATAATTACGAAAGCAATAGCGACGACCAACAAATGCGTGCTTATCCGATGATGAGTAATCAGTTTGCGGCGGGCAATAATGGTGCCTCCACTTGCAGCGGATATGCTACAGGATTCCATACTTCGTTCTATGGACCCAATTCGGCCAAAAATAATTTTACGGTTGGTGCTTTAGATGATACCGATGCTATTGCCTCATTCTCATCACGAGGGCCTGCGGCCGATGGGCGTATAAAACCAGAGATTTGTGCAGTAGGGGTTAATGTGAATTCTACTATTGCCACCAATACTTATTCTACCATGTCAGGAACCAGTATGGCAACACCAGGTGTGTCAGGAACCATGGCTTTATTATATGAAAAATATAAATCGCTACATAGTGGTGTTAATCCTGATGCAACATTAATAAAAGCCTTATTGATGAATACTGCCGACGATGGAGGCAATGCCGGTCCCGATTATAAATATGGATATGGTCGCATCAATGCACGCAGGGCCCTCAATTGTTTGGTGGGAAATTTATATAGCAAAGATTCTGTGAGCACTACCGATTCAGATGCATTTGTGATAAGTGTACCTTCTAATACCGCTGAACTAAAAGTGATGTTGCACTGGAGAGACAAAGAAGCGAATGCATTTGTAACCAAAACCATTGTTAACGATCTTGATTTGAAAGTGATTGACCCATCCAGTATTACTTATTTGCCTTGGGTTCTCGATTACGCAGCTGCCAATGTGAACAATACTGCCACCCGAAAAAAAGATACCTTAAATGTGGTGGAGCAGGTTACCATTGCAAACCCAACAGCCGGAAATTATACGCTTAAAGTATTTGGTACCACTATTCCTTATGGTCCACAATCTTATTATATAACCCACGAAATAGTGCCTCAATCAATTAAGCTAACTTATCCAATAGGTACTGAATCATTCTCGCCAAGTACAAGCGAAAGAATTAGATTTGATGCATACGGAATCAGTAGTGGAAATATTATATTAGAGTATTCTACAGATAGTGGTGCAACTTGGAATAACATTTCATCATCAATAAGCAATACTGCTCGGTATTACGATTGGACTGTGCCGAGTGTGTCTTCCTACAAAGCTTTGGTGAGAGTGCGACATAATACACTTTCAGTAGGCGACACTTCTAAATCCGTATTTAATATATTAGGAGCACCCAATTTTGCCAGTGGCACTATTACCAGTTGCGATAGAACAGTAACTATAAAATGGCCTTCGGTAACCAATGCAAATAAATATGAAGTAATGACCATTGTTGGTTTTGATTGGCAAACCATCGCCACCATTACCGATACCTTTTTCACGCTCGGCAATCAAACAACCGGTGCCACAGCGTGGTTTACTATGAGAGCCTTAACAAATACAGGTGCTGTAAGTGCAAGGGCAACCGCACGCTCCACCACCGTTAGTGTTAGCAATTGTAGCAATACCAGCGATGTGGGAATGTATGCCTTGGTAAGCCCGCAATATGGAAGAAAGAGCAGTTATAATACTTTAAGTTCAACTCAAAGTATTACAGTTACCATTCGTAATTATAGCAGCAGTTCCATCAGTAACTTTCCTGTTTCTTACCAGTTAAATGGTGGTACAGCCATAAACGAAACCTATAGCCCAAGCATTGCAGCAAATAGTTCTGCAAATTATACTTTTACTACTACAGCAAATATGAGCTCGGCTGGTAACTATACCTTAAAAATTTGGACGGGAAAAACCACCGACAATAATCGGTATAATGATACCCTAAGCTTTACGATTCGACACCTATTGAATCCTGCAATCACATCGCTGCCTTTTACTGAAGGATTTGAAAGTGCCCGTGATACAGTGGTTAGCGGCACCTATTTTGGGGCGGCAGAAATTCCACAAATCGACTATGATAACAACAGCCCTTTTTGCAGGCTAAGAACGTATGTTCGCCCAGAACTTTTGCAAAGTGGGAATCGTGCTATTACATTAGATAAGTCAACCCACAATGCAAGCAATAATTACAACTATTTTATATATACTTTAAACTTAAGTAATTTTTCAACCGATACTAAACTTGGATTAAAGTTTTATATGATGCACCATGGCGAAGAAAAGAATACAAAAGACAGTGTGTGGGTTAGAGGTAGCGACAGTTCAACATGGTTGTCGTTATACGATTGGTGGGCAAACAAAGGAACTGCGGGTGTTTGGAACCTTCATTCGGCTATAAATATATATAATAGATTAAATATAGCAGGCCAAAGTATTACCTCATCGGCTCAGATTAGGATTGGGCAAGAAGACAATTCTATTTTTGTAAAACCAAGTGATAGTGACGGCCTCACTATTGATAATATTACCGTATATGAACTTCCAACAGATTTGACTATTACTGCCATTACTAGTCCCACTTCAGGTATTGGACTTTCTAGCACCTCGCAAGTTAAAATTAATATTCTCAATAATTCTCCTGTAGCTGTTTCTAATATTCCTGTTGCTTATCGGGTTAATAATGGTTCGTGGGTGCGTGATACTTTGTTTTCTACTTTAGGGGTTTCTTCCAGCACAGTATTCACCTTTGGCCAAACGATCGATTTAAGCACGCCCGGTTTATATACGCTAGATGCATTCGTGCATTATACAGGTGATTCTCTGCCAACTAATGATTCATTAATTGGAATCCAAATTCGCAATATCAAAAAAGTAAATACCTTTCCCTATACTGAAGGATTTGAAAGCAATAATGGATATCTCTGGACAGAAAGTGGTAACAGTTATAGTAGTAACTGGGCCTGGGGTGTACCTGCAAAAGCTATATTAGATACCGCTGCAAACGGGAGCAAGGTATGGGCTACCAAACTGTCAGGAAATTACGACGATAATCAATTATCATACTTATACACTCCCGCTTTCGATTTGAGTAGTTTTTCTGCCAATCCTTTCCTCTCTTTTGTGATGAAATATCAAACAGAAGCTGGTTATGATAATATGTATATAGAATATAGCGAAAATAATGGAACTAGTTGGGTGAAATTGGGAGTGAAAAATACAGGTACCAATTGGTATAATACCAACACTAATAATTGGGACGGAGATAGACTATACTGGAAATTGGCATCAAACAGAATACCTACTGCTAGTATGGCCAATAAAACACAAGTACGTTTTCGTTTTGTGTTCAGTTCCGATGTGAGTGCCAACTATGTGGGAGTGGCTGTTGATGATATACATATTTATGGAGGAAATGATACCAGTATACAAAGCAGTACCAAAGTTACTACTGCCAGTATTTCGGGAAGCTCATTTGTAAATATATTAAATGGCAATAACCGAATTGTTTCTATCAATCCCAATGGGCAAAATTTGGGTAGCACAACTATTGGTGTATATGTTCGCTCAGGTACCCCGCGAATTTACGTGAATGAAAAAACAATGAATAGAAATTGGTGGATTATACCCACAACACAGCCCACTTCGGCGGTTACAGTACGCTTGTATTTGTTAGAAAGTGAGTATAACAATTTAGATTCAGCCGATGATAGTACCAATACCATACACGATATGGGAATCACAAAATTTGATGGGCAATATGAAGATAGTTTGATTACCAATAACGTTGGAACTTTCAGTTATATACCCTCAAAAAATGTTAAAAAAGTTCCGTTTAGCAATGGTTATTATTTAGAATTTGATGTAACAAGTTTCTCAGAGTTTTGGATAAATGCTGGCGGACCAAACAATAACCTGCCTTTACCTTTAGATTGGATAAACTTTACCGCAAAAGCTGTGAATAGCGATGCCCAACTAAGTTGGCAGGTGGCAAATGCTAAGGATATTAATGAATATAATATAGAGCGTTCCACCGATATGCAAAATTGGAAAGTGGTATCTACTATATACAATGCTAACAATCTGCAAAACACCTTTTATAATTATACCGATAAAAATATTTCGGAATTGAATACTGTTTTTTATCGTATCAATGCATCTGAATTTAACAAAGATAATTATAGTACTATACAATCTGTAAACTGGAAAACAATTGCAGAAAGCCATATCAGTATTGAGCCCAATCCTACATCGGACCTTGTTAAAATAAGAAATAAAAACAATACCCCAATCGCTCTTTTGCAAATTGATTTATACGATATGCAAGGCAAATTAATAAAGCATGCCACTAACACCTCGCATGTTTCTCTCAGCGATTTAAACACCGGATTCTATATACTAAAAACCGATGCTGATGGAGTGGTAGAGTATAGTAGGGTAGTGAAGAGGTGATAGATTAAGGACAAAAGACAAGGGCATACTATATTATACTTCAAAAATCATCATTCGTTTTCGCCGCGGTGAAGCGAAGTATTACAATTTATTGTATTTTTTTGATATATGAGCAAGTAATAACATGATGCAATGGTAAAGGTTATTTTAAATCTATAATAGTACTTTCAATTGCGTCACGAAGTTTGGTGGATACATGAACAGCATTTGCGAATTTTTTCCATTGACTTACTATATTATTTATTTCTTCTATAGTAGCTGCTGCCTTTTTATTTTTGATGGATTTGCCAATATATAAAAGATCTTCTTTTGTAATGTTTGTTCTCTTACCATTTACACTTAATGCATGCTGACTTACCCACCTATGCTCAGGTTTATAGGCATGGCATAGATCGTATGCAGGTGCTAATTCCCATGCCCCATCTTTTTTTAATAGAAAAGAAAAGTTTTTTGTATGGTCATCGCAGTTGCGTGCAAGTATGTTAAATACCATTCTTCTATACATTTGCTCGGCATCTGGATAAGGTAATCTTAGTTCACGCATTGTTTGAAAAAGTTGCTCATAACTAAAGCTGGTCACTTCATTATAATCAAAATGTTTGAGTGCACAAAATGTCTGTATATGATGTTTAATATCCCCATCTTCTCGGTCAAATCTTTTAGTCATAAAATGTGCCCTGCCGTTCTCTTCTAGCAATGCTGACGGCATCATATTTATACCGCAAGCTATAGCCATATTATAATACGCCATTTCAACCCTGCCGTATCCTTTGCTGCTGCCCAATTGTATATCACTAACGCCATCTAGTTTTATAAGCCAATGCTCAAATCCTTTGGGGGCAATAGTTTGCCCCGATTTTATCTCACCTGTTTTTTCATTATAGGCTATAACAGCTTTTGGGCGTGCCCCACCTGCTGAAGTGCCAATTTTTAATATTTCTGTTACTGCATGCTCTTCCTCTTTTTGCAAATTGGTTACAAAGTTCTCTTTGGTCGACAGCATTCTCTTGGCTATATCAACCAAACTTTCAATCTCTATAGAAAATGTTCGTTTGTTTTCTTTAAAAGTAGTAGGTTCAAATTCTAAAGCACCCATACCCCTGGTTCCAATAAAGCAAAGCATTTCCACAGGGTTCATACTATCATGTGCACGACCTTGTTGTGCTAGCCACATATTAATAAGTTGGTTTCCATATCGATCAGGAAGAACATCGGCTAGCAATCCTGGTAGTCCTTTAAAAGTATCATATTCGGAGTTTTTATTCCTTCTCAGTTCGGGGAACTTAATTTCTCTTTTAGCTGATGATAGGGGCATTTTAATTGGAGCCAAATCCCAATCTAGTTTTTTAAAATTAGTATCATATTCAAAACTGGCTATTCTGTTTGTACCATCCCACACAACAGCACCTACCAATTCGCCCCATATTTTCACAAATGCAGTTTTCATACTTACCAATTGCTTTTGTTTTTAGTTTTTCTTTTTGTTGTGCTCGCTCGTTTTCGCTTGTCTTGCTCCATCTTTGCAAGAGCAATAGGACTTACAGGTGCCTCTATTGTAAAAGAATCCATAATGTATAATAGATCCAATACACGTAATACTTGTATAAAGGTACTTAAGGTTACCGTTTCGCCACGTTCTAATAAACTTAAGGTAGAACGACTAATGCCCGCCGCATAAGCAAGTTCGTTTTGTGTCTTGTTTTGCTCCAAGCGATGATGTTTAATATAAAGACCAACTTGCTTACTAAGTCCTTTATCGCTCATAGAATCCCAATTCGTGTATGATTTATCAGTCATTGATTGCAATATTTTATATTATTGAATGATTTATCATGCAAATATAGGCGTTATTATTATAATTTATAGCTTGGTAAGAAAAATTGTATTTATCAAGTGCTTGATATTCTAACTTAGTTTATAAGCATTCTGAACACGCCCCTCTCAAGAGGGGAAACGCACAAATCAGTCTCCGGTATTAGATTTTCTATAATACTTCTCACATGCCTACTTGATACCTGATACTAGCTACTTGATACTATCTTTGCACCACGTGCAATCACAAGAATCTCTCAAGCAAACCATCAGTTCCCTGCCCGATAAACCGGGGATATACAAGTATTATGATACTGAGGGTGAATTATTATATATTGGTAAAGCCAAAAGCTTGAAAAAACGGGTGAGCAGTTATTTCACCAAGCAGCATCACGAAAATGCCAAAACCCGGATTCTGGTTTCTAAAATAGAAAAAATTGAATTCACTATTGTTGATACCCAGTATGATGCTTTGCTACTGGAAAATATATTAATCAAACAATTCCAACCTAAGTATAATGTCAATTTAAAAGATGATAAAACATATCCTTTTATCAAAATAACGAACGAGCGTTTCCCTAAAATTTATGCTACTAGAAGATTGATTAAAGATGGCTCGGAATACTTTGGGCCCTATGCCTCCGTCGAGATTATGTATACTTTGTTGGATATGGTAAAATTTATATATCCCTTGCGTAATTGTAATTTGAATTTATCAGAAAAAAATATAGAAGATAAGAAATTTAAAATTTGTTTAGAATACCAAATTGGAAATTGCAAAGGGCCTTGTGAGGCTTTTCAAAGCGAGGAAGATTATATGCAATCGATAAAAGCAATCGGTAAAATATTAAAAGGTAATGTGAGCGAAGTACTCACTTTATTAAAAGACCAAATGGCTGCAGCTTCGGCTCAGTATAAGTTTGAAGAGGCACACCAGCTTAAACTAAAATATAATAAACTCATCGAATTTCAGGGGCGTTCCACTATTGTTAGTCATACAATTACCAATCTCGATGTATTTTCTATTGCTGAAGAACAAAACTTTGCCTTTGTTAATTTTCTGCGTGTGGCCAATGGTATGATAATACAAACACAAACTATTGAACTAAAAAAGAAGATTGACGAATCTACCCAAGAGCTTTTACAGATGGGCATTGCAGAGATTCAGAATCGGTATGGAAATACGTCTAAAGAAATAGTGCTTCCTTTTGAAATAGAATTGGAAAATCAGAATATTATATTCACGGTTCCCAAATTGGGCGATAAGAAAAAGCTGTTAGATTTATCGCTTAAAAATGTATTATACTTTAAACGCGAAAAATTGGCTCAATACGAGAAAGTAAATCCCGATGTGAGAACAGATAGGATACTTGCCCAAATGCAGAAAGATTTACGTTTGCCACATCCACCCACACGTATCGATTGTTTCGATAATTCCAATTTCCAAGGAGCATATCCTGTAAGTGCAATGGTATGTTTTATAGATGCCAAACCTGCTAAAAAAGAATATAGACATTTTAAAGTGAAAACAGTGGTAGGTCCCGATGATTTTGCAACCATGCACGAGGTAATTACACGCCGCTATAAAAGGGTGCTTGACGAGAACCAACCTTTGCCCCAACTTATAATAGTTGATGGAGGAAAAGGGCAGCTAAGTTCGGCAGTTGATGCATTAAAAAAATTGGATTTATTGGGCAAAATTCCTATTATAGGTATTGCCAAACGCTTGGAAGAATTATATTATCCGGGCGATGAATTACCTTTATATATTGATAAAAAATCGGAAACGCTAAAAACTATACAACAATTGCGTGACGAGGCTCACCGCTTCGGTATTACTTTTCACCGCAAGCTGCGTAACCAAGGCACACTGGCTACCGAGCTGGAAGATATTGATGGAATAGGAGAGGCCACTGCCGAGAAATTGCTGAAACATTTTCGTTCCGTAAAAAAGATCAAAGAATCTGCTATAGACGAGCTGGATGGATTGGTAGGAAAAGCAAAAGCAAAATTGGTATATGAATATTTTAATAGCAAAGTATGATTACTAAATCCGAATTATATGATATAATACCCGGGATAGAAACTGTTTGTATATTTAACAATAATAACAAACAAAATGCTTGCGGATATCATACTTACGATTGGTTGGGCGGTTTTGGAGCCGAAGAAATAATCAATGAAAAAGTAGGAAGTGTATTTGAAAAATTAAAAACTGTATATAATAACAGTTGGTGGATGGGCTGCCTAGGTTATGATTTAAAAAACGAAATTGAAAAACTTGAATCTAACAATACAGATGGTACGCATTTTCCTGATATCATATTCTTTAAACCAATAGTAGTACTTGCTGAAACGAATGGTGTACTTGAGTTTTTAAAAGGAGATGAAACACAGTTAAGACAATTATATCATACTCCAACGGCCCAGAATTTAGAAACCCAAAATATACAATTACAAGATAGAACGAGCAAAGAAACCTATTTGCAAAATTTCGAAAAAATAAAACAACATATTATAGATGGTGATATATATGAAATCAATTATTGTATGGAGTTTTATGCTGAAAATATTTATATAAATCCATTTGCAACTTGGCAGAAATTAAATGCCAATAGTCCTACACCATTTGCTGGTTATTTGGCACATAAAAGTATGCATTTGCTTGGTGCAAGTCCTGAACGATTTTTGAAAAAGGAAAAACAGCAACTCATTGCACAGCCTATTAAAGGTACTATTCCGCGTGGAAAAGATGCTATAGAAGATGAACAATTTAAACAGCAACTATATTATAACGAAAAAGAACGGAGCGAGAATGTGATGATTGTAGATTTGATGCGAAACGATTTGGCTAAAAGCAGCATAGCGGGCAGTGTGCACGTAGAAGAATTGTTTGGTATATATACCTTTGAAAAATTACATCAGATGATTTCTACCGTTACGGCAACAGTCAATCCCGATAGCTATGGGGACAAAATAAATATATATGATATTATTAAAAATGCCTTCCCTATGGGCAGTATGACGGGCTGTCCTAAAATAAGGGCCATGCAACTGATAGAGAAGTACGAGGATAGTAAGAGAGGGTTTTTCTCAGGTGCTTTGGGATATATAACTCCAGAGGCTAATTTTGATTTTAATGTGGTTATCAGAAGTATGATATATAATGCCGAAAATAAATACCTATCATTCCATGCAGGCAGTGCTATTACTTATGAGGCTGATGGTTTAAGTGAATATGAAGAGTGCCTATTAAAGACCCAATCCATTAGAAACACCTTGAATATTCTGTAAAGTAATTGTCACATAACTATATTTAATAATTATAAAATATTATTTTTCAAACGATTAGTATAAATTTGCAATTAGTTAATGCAACATAATTAAACTATGGGTTGTCATTAAACATCATACCGACAAATATATAAATACATAAAACCATGAAAAAGTACCTTTTTAAAACCACCCTGATTGTGGCCGCATTTACTGCCCTCACATTCACAGCTTGTAAACGCGACACTTGGGACGCGAATGACACTACCACTACCGAAGACCAATCAATGGCCGAAGCTTCAGAGAATGACATTTTCACACTTAGCGATAATGCAGTTACCAATGGTAGTGTGACCTTAAAAAATGGCGATGCCGAAACTTTAGCAGGGGCTTGTGCCACTGTAACAATCGATTCAGGCTCTAATCCTAAAAAAGTAACCATCGATTTTGGAACTACAAATTGTAGGGGCAATGATGGCAAAGACCGCAGAGGTAAAATTATTATTACACATACTGGTAAATTTCGCGATGTTGGCTCTGTGATGACTATTACCACACAAGACTTTTTTGTGAATGATAATAAAATAGAACTTACCAAAACTGTTAGCTGCACTGCATTACTTACTTGGGCCATTGAAGTAAAAAACGGTAAAATTACCCTAGCCAATGGCGGAGGTACAATTACTTGGAACACCTCTCGCGTACGCAAAATGATATCAGGTGCTCTTACACCTTTTATTTTGAGCGACGATCAATATGAAGTTACTGGAAGTGCCAGTGGTACCAATCGCAGTGGGGCAGCTTATACCATGAATATTACCACACCTATTTTGGTTGATTTTGGTTGTGCAAAATCTCGCACTACCAAAGGCCATATCACCTTTACAGTAGCAGGCAAAGCAGACCGCAGCATTGATTTTGGAAACGGAACTTGCGATGACGAAGCTGTTGTAACAGTGGGCAAAAACTCTAAAACTATTGTTTTGAAACGCTAATACTATTTGAACCTAAAGCAGGAAATTAAATATATAAAAAGCCCGGTGTTGTGATAACATCGGGCTTTTTTTATATCAATTATTTTTTGCCCCTTGCTCAATCCACTTCAGCACCAAATCAATTTTACAGTCGCTTAATTTGCCTGTTGGGGGCATGGGCTGCGATGATGAAGACATTTGTATATATATTATACTATTTTTTGAGTCTAGTGTATCTATATACCCTGACCCTGATTTTTTTAAAGAAGTGTATGCTTTTGATGCCTCCAAATTTAGTTTCCCTGCGGGGTTGCCACCTGAATGACAGCCTATAGTATTGCAATTTGCATTTAATAGAGGAATAATATCCCTACTAAAAAAAACGCTATCTGGATTGGTAGGGCAGGGCTTGTTAGCTACTTGATGGATACATGAAAAACTAGAAATTCCAACTATACCAATGAGTAAAACGGGGATTAGCTTTTTATAATTGTATATAGCCATTATTCATATCTGAACATGCCTACTATATTATTAGAAATTTGTGTGGCAACGCTTCCACCATTATCTGCTGCGGTATTAACTTTTAAATTATTGATATTGTTTAATGCCACACCGTTGAAAAGTTTAGCATAGTCTACTACTATATGCAACTCAGTAGTTTGGCTGTGAATAATTGAATAATTTTTACTGGGCATAGTAACAGTTTTTAAATTGCCATTTGTACCCATTCTTAACGAAAAGGGGACTAAAGGATTACTAGCAGATGGAGTGCTTGAAGTATCTATGCTTCCCTGAAAAAGTACAAATATAAAACCATCAGGTTGTGGAGCAGCATTAAACCACATTTCGGGTCTGTATAACACCAAGTCAGTAGCTGCTGGGGTTGATGCATTGGTTGCGACACTTAGGCCTGCAATAAACTTTACAGATTTATAATTCCCTACAGCCACATCGCCTACAGTATAAGATTCTGTTTCTTGCAGTTTCAATATATTAGAGGCAGGGGCATTGGTAGTGGAGCCATCAGAATTTATTAATTGCACTCCTGAAATATATAATTGAGCTTTGGTAACAGCTATTCGCCTGCCGCCTGTCATTACCATGGTATCACCATATTGTGCTATTTCATTTGTATCTGCATTGGTGTGCAAATGAAGGGAAAGCTTACCAGTGGTGGTTGTGGGAGTAGTATTTTCTTTTTTGCAGGAATTTATTGCGATAAAAGCAAAGGAACCTATAAGAAAAAAAATAAATATTTTTTGTGCATGCATGGGTTTACAATTCTAATAATTTAGGGCAAATATACTTTCTTATTTATAAAAAACCCATTTGCCCAATTCCCTAAAGGTAGGTTTCTTTCCATACATTAAAATACCAACCCTATATATTCGTGCTGCAAGCCATACAATAGTGATAAATGAAACAATCATAACACCCATACTTAACGCAATTTCCCAATTGAACGATTGCATAAATGATACGCGGGCCATCATTACAATAGGAGAGGAGAAAGGTATAATAGATGCCCAGAAAGCGAGATCGCCATTGGGGTCGTTCATTACACTGCTAAATGCAATAAAGAAGGAGAAGATGAGTGGTAGGTTCACCGGCAGCATAAATTGCTGGGTATCGGTTTCCGAATCAACCGCTGAGCCAATGGCTGCATATAAGGATGCGTATAATAAATATCCTGTAATAAAATAGAATACAAAGCAGAAAAGTATTAAGGGAAAATTTAAAGTAGAAACCGCTTTTTCAAATTTCATGAAACTCTGCATCTGTTCTGCTTTTTCATAGTCGTCTACTTGCATGTGTTTGTTTTTCTTCATTATTTGTTCCACTTGGTTCATATCAACAGTGCTGGTTACATAGCTTTTCATTACACCAGTAACAGTAATAGTGAGTATAATCCAAATAGCAAACTGGGTAAGGGCTACGCAAGCAATTCCTATAATTTTCCCCATCATTAACTGAAAAGGTTTCACACTGCTAATTACAATTTCTACAATACGATTTGTCTTCTCTTCTATTACGCCACGCATCACTTGTATTCCGTAAAGCATAATAAATAAGAATATGATATAAGTAAGTATCATGGAGCCGATAAACGAACTTCCGGTGCTGGCATCTTCGGTTCCTTTTTCGCTTACCAGTTTGGGGTATACAGCAATGCTTGTTCTGGTTGCCCTAATCTGTTCTTGATTAAGGTTCATACTCTTCATTTTGATATTGGTGATAATCTCCTCAAACTTTTCTTCCAGTTTATTAATAATAGCCACGCCCGGCTGTTGTTCGGCTACAAAGTCAATATCTTTTATATAAGTAATGGAATCGGTTTTGGGGATAACGATAAGTGCATCGTATTTTTTATATAAAACCTGACTTTTTAAAGTGTCGATATTTTCATTGGTGAAAACAAAAACATTCTTTTCATCATTCTGCAATTTGTCTTTAAAAAAACCTTGCTCATCGTGCACAGCGATGGTCTTTGTTTTTTCGCCAATTCCTGAATTTACAGCCAGATAAATCATGACACCATATAAAGCTCCGATAAGTACAGGACCTAGAATGGTCATGATAATAAAGGATCGTTTTTTTACCCGGGTAAGGTATTCACGTCTAATGATCAGGAGTATTTTGTGCATAGTTATAAATTAAAAAAGAAGGGCGAAAGTATATGATATAATTTTGAAGACAAAATATATAAGGTGCTTTTCTCTTAATTATTCTTCGTCAATTTAATTACCTGTATAGTTCCATCTGCATTGTAGAGCAATAATAAATATAGGCCATTTGATTGCAGGCTTAAATTTATTTCTGTATTTTTTCCATACTGTTGCGTTGATACCACCAAATTTCCAGACGCATCTATGATATCTATCTTCCTCACATTTATATTTTCACCCATCACAATAGTGAACTTATCTGTGAAAGGATTGGGATATACCTGAATGGAATTTGCAGTTTGCACCGATAGGCCCGAAAACAAATAGTTTACAGCATCTGCAGATGTACCACAAGCATTGCTGTTACTAACAATAGCAGTATAAGTGCTTTCTATATTTGGAAGATAGGTCCATTGATGATAGTGCAAATCTGTGCTTCCCTGATACCAACTTACTTGCTGCAAAGGATATAATAATGAGTCGACCCATAATGTATTATAGTTTCTTTTGATAGTTGGTTTTACAGGGCTAGAAAGCGTATCCATTTTTATAATAACATTTGCAGTGCACCCATTTTGGTGGGTAGCGATAATTTCATAAATCCCTGCATTTTTTACTGTTGCTTTATTAAGGGAAGAAAAACTTGTATTGTTATAATACCATTGCCATGCAGTCGCACTTGTTAAATTTGCTTGAACCCAACTACTATCGCTGCTACAGAAAGGGTTTGCTCCCATGGATGTGGTGATACCGGGGATAGGTTTCACTTCTATATGATATATAACAGAGGTATCGGCAATACAATTTTGTTTGGTTGCCAATAAACGAATGTTGCATTTTTTAGTTATCATAAGCAAACCACTATCGGTGGCGATATTTGTGGGATAAAACCCAGTGCCGGTATCTTGCTGCCATATAATATTTCCATTTGACTGGGAAGTTTTGAGTATAATACTTTTGTTTTGGCAAACTACCGTATCGCTTACTATTGTATTTCCAGTGCGGGGTTTCGAGAACACATTTAAGTATATAGAATCGGAATTAACAGCATAACATTTCTTACTTTTATATACAGCATGATACCAACCACTAACCGAAGCCGCAAAGGTTACGGAATCGCCCGTCAATCCTAAGCTTTGCCAGTTTCCATTGCTATCATACTCCCAATGTGGAGTGCCTGTATGGCCTTTAGATACCAAGTTAATATTTGCACCTTCGCATACATTGTTGTTCGCCGATGATATAGTGCCTTTTTGCGGAACAGAGTCAACATTCACACTTATAGAATCTGATAGCGAACTGCAAATGGAACCGGTACATTGTAGTTTATAAGTGCCCGGATTTCCAACCACCAAGCTTGAAGAAACAGCCCCACTTATTACTTGATTATTGAGATACCAAAGATAACTTTGTGCATAGTTAGCACCTACAGCATTATAACTTACCGTTGGCGACGAGGTTCTAAGGTCAATAAACATTTCATGGCCGCCAGAATCTTTACCTGCTAAAGTTCCATCCACATTTCTGAATATTACAGCCATATATTTTAAAGTGGTATCAGTAGATAAACTAAAGTACTTCAGTATATCAATTCCCAATTGAAATTTGCCACCTCCTTGAGGTATCATTTTGCCTATCCCATCATCCAACCAATAGGTGCCCACAGTTTTTTTCCATACTGCACCAACCACATTGCTATCAACCAACCCGGCATGCATATATACAATGTTTGAATTGGCAAGTTGCGATTTCCCAAGTGCGGTATTATAGTTTATCTGCAAGGTGTTTGCCGATGCATGTTTTAAATTGGTATCTGCCTGCAGGGTTACCTTATTTCCCTGGCATAAAAATGTGTTAGAACCGGCCGCTAGTTTTGCAACTACCGTATCGTACACCAAAATTGCTATGGAAACCTTGTCAATCGTAATATTTCCTATAGTGGTAGTTTGCAATGTAATCTTCTTTTTACCAGCCGTGGTAGGTATATAGTCAAGTATATTAACCCCTTTTCCTTTCCCACTTTTTAAAAGGGTCACATCGTTTTCGTACCACTTATAGCTAAGGGTAGAATCGTAGTCGGCGGTAAATGTTGATTTATTTCCTAAGCATAATGTGGTGCTAGTTATTTGCGGAATCAATATAAGGTCGTAATCCTGCGTTTGTCCTGTCACATAATCGTCGCATGGGCCTGTTATGGTATAGTTGGGCCATTGAGATATTACCCGCATTCGCAGTATGCCATAATGTGCTGTGGCAGGTATGGTGATGATGGGTTTATATGCTATATAAGATTTTGAGGATCCTGTTATAACTTTTTCGCTGCTTTCAAAAATGCCGTTATTGTTAAAGTCTATCCATGCTGCAATATCTGCATCATAGCGTGTAATAATGTTTGCCGTATATTTTTTAGTTCTTTCAACAGGGGTGCTCATATTATAATAATTATAATGTTTCATGCCACTTACACATGCCGAATCATAGTTTTTGATAGTGCCCAAAGTGAATCGCGTAATTAAACAATACATATAAGTGTTAGAATTGGGATTGGTATAAGGAGGGATACAATAATTAATTATTATATATCCTTGTGGAGCTGGAGTTACAGGGATTTTTGCGATATTGTTGATGATGATGGAGTCGATTCCCAAATCAATAATATCTCCAATTTTAGCAGTTGATTTTACATCGGTAGTTACCCAAAAATAGTTAAATCCCTTGCCCAAAGTTTTGCTAAAATTGAGCGAGAAAGTATTACCCGGCGAGCTTAGTGTAGAAAGCAAGGTGGCATTTTTAAATTTCGACGATGTAGTAGACCACACCTTTAATTTAGCTGATACGGTAGGAGAAGAAGACCCTTGCATATTGAAATATATTTTGTTAAGTGTTTGTGCCCCGCTGTTACAATCGCCCATAATAGTTAATTGCAATAACTGCACTCCCGTATCCGATGGTTGCGAATTTATAATACTTTGGGATAAATCTGCTTTGCCCGCCGCAGGGATAGAGATATTCCCAATGATACCAACAGTTTTGCAAGCCTCGCCCACACTTTTTAGCTCAGTGCCACAGGTCCCCCATAAATCAGCCGCAGCTATCATGGCATAGTCGCCTGCATCCAAATATTGCGAAGATGAAGTGAGGTATACTGACATCATTCTATAAGCCAATTTTGCGGTTTTGTAAAATCCCAAAGAGTCTA
Source organism: Flavobacteriaceae bacterium (assembly GCA_025363675.1). Classification (GTDB taxonomy): domain Bacteria; phylum Bacteroidota; class Bacteroidia; order UKL13-3; family UKL13-3; genus CANJUD01. Next base: position 20,682 of record JANYDJ010000007.1, read on the forward strand.
CCTTAAATTTATAGTTTACTTCATTGGTTCCACTATCGCCTTGGTCAAGTAGGTAGGACCAATAGTTGAGCACCTGGCTATTGGTATGCACACCACCTGCATCGTTTCCGCCTGTGTACCAATTTTGTCCTAAGTAGTATTTGGGCTGGTTGGTTTGTGTAGGATTTTTCATATTGCGAAATACTTTACCAATATCGCTGGGCATATTCCAATTGAATTTTCCAGAAGTACTGTCGCCATACCATTCTATAATAGTTCCCATCACATCGCTAAGCCCTTCATTTAATGCACCGCTTTGGTATGAATATACCAGTGCACAGGTATTCTGCGTAAAACCATGTGTAAATTCATGCCCCACCACATCTATAGAAGTAAGGGGATAAACTTTATTGGCGGTGTCGCCATCGCCAAATGCTGCGTAGCTTCCGTTCCAAAAAGCATTTACATAATTTCCATCGTGTGCATGTGTCGTTAGCGTGCTGCCCGAATTATTTAACCCATTCCGGCCACACCATTTCTTATACATATCCCATGTTTTTTCTGTGGCCCAATAACAATCCATAGCAAAACTGTCGAAATTATTTTTGTTCCAGTTTTTTGAATTACTGGTAAACAGTGCAAGCCCATTTTTACCATCTAAAGTTTCCACTGCACGTCCATTTTGTTTCGACTCAAACTTATTGCTGCTATAGTTCGATGCGGCTTTCTGCGTGCCGCGATAAGCCGTTTTTACGGTACCTTGAGAGTCTGCTTCATAAATAGTTGGAAGCGTTAATATAATTTCCCCGTGGCTGTTTATATATAATTTCTCCCCCTTTATCGGGTTTTCGGAATAGAAACTATAGGCAATACATTTTTGATATTTATTTAATTTGAAATCCGCATTGCTTGGAGCATATATATATTCTGTGGAGTTAAGCAAAGCATCTGCTATATTGAATTTTTCTCGTGCCAGCCCCTCCAGTTTTTTCTCATCGAAATTGCTATTGTTATATACAGGTTCGTTTGCAAATGCCAATCCATTAAAACCTTTTACATAGCCATTGATGGTATGCACCATTAACATAGTGCCCAATAAGTTAAGCCCCTTATATTGTTGAACTAGGCGGTAGTGAACTTCACCAAGTTCATCGGGCTCTGCTGTTAATAATTTGAAAGAATAACCGGGATTAATATGATACATTTTCACCAACCATTTTTCAAAATCGGGATATAACAATTCTCTTTCATTACTAAAAAAGGCAATACGCGGAATAGCACTTTCAGGATTTACTTTTAAGATAGAAAATTGCTTGTCGGCTATTTGTGCATTGGCAGCTAGGTAGCATACAGAAGTTAAAATGAGAATATATTTTTTCATAAATCTTAATTTGAAGTGCCAAATTTAAAGTAAAATCTCGAATATCGGGCTATGGCATTTTGCCGAATAAATAGTTTGTTTAGTTTAGGTGTTTGGGGAACTAACAGATGCTGGCCTCCGCCCGATATAATATAACAGCACATCAGCTACAGTTTTCACCAACACAAAAATGCATATAAAATACAATTGTGCTAGTTGATTGTTGTTGGGGAAATGTTCCTTTACATAAGTAAACCCAACAGCACCAAGCACAATAACCACGTGCATCACAATGGTGCGGCCATCTACAAATGCAGCATGGTCAGAAGGGTGCGTTTTTAAATATTCTCCATTGCCGAAATAGTGCCACATTAAGTCCATACCCAAACTAAGGGTATATAACAATAAAGTGAGGTTAAATATGGGATTTCGAAACAGTACCATTTCTATATTCCTCATTCCATCGCCTTTGTTCGATGCAACAAAACCAACAAATACCACAATAAACAATAAGTAAAATAACAGGGTACAAGTCCTCACAAATAAATACTTGATTCCCATTATCCACCTCGAGTCGGAATGCACCGATAGCTTAATTTTAATAGTATCGTGGGGTATATTGCCCTTGGCACTAATTATTTTGATAAACGAGAAAAAGGAAAGCACTAAAGTTTCCATCCAATATAAATATATCACCGAAAACAAGGTCCATTCGCCCACCATCACGCCATAGATAGGCATGAGGTTAAATGCAATTTGAAACAATAATGGAAAAGCTATTTTATGATGCATCTGGTGTGGATTTGGGTAGTGTTTGCAAAAACGTCACAATATTAATCCATTCCCATAACTTTGCATCATGCCTTTTCGTATTTTAAAACCCAAACTAACAACATGGAAGTAGTTCAAAAAAACAATTACAATGCACACTATATTATATTAATATTCCATATAATATGTGGAGCCATTGCCTTGCTCACAGGGCTTATTGCTATTATAACACCCAAAGGTGGTTCAATACATTTGCTCACGGGTAAAATATTTTATTGGGCCATGTTATTGGTAGGGGGTTCATCATTTATATTGGCCACGCTAAAGTTTAATCCATTCCTTTTGGCAATCGGAATTTTCTCATTATATATGGTAATTAGTGGCCGTCGTGCTTTGTTTTATTATAGACTGATTGAAAACTATAAACCCACTTTGGTTGACAAACTACCTTTATACATTGGCCTGCTCACGGGTTTGTTTATGATTATTTATCCTATATATATGATCATGTTTCACCAAACAGAGGGTATATTTATATTAATTATTTTCGGTGCTATTTTATTACTAATGGTATATAATGATTTAAAAATATTTTACAATAACCCTGTATTTGTTCCTTATAATAGAAAGTGGATAATCAAACATATTGGGATGATGCTGGGCACTTACATCGCTACTACCACGGCCTTTCTGGTAAATGTAGTCCACTTCAATCCGCCTTGGGTTTTGTGGCTAAGTCCTACCTTGGTGGGTATACTTTTAATACGTTATTTTAACAAACAATGGAAAGCAAAAACAATATAGTATGTCCGCCGTTATTGCGAGGAGGTTTCCGACGTGGCAATCTCATAGAGAGTGTGCTCGGTAATTTACATTTTTATTATATAAGTAATCACCATCTCGCTGCAAAATAAAGTTATATATATCTTTTTTCTACTCCTTATAGCCCACACAGCTTTGGGGCAATCGCTTAGTAATGAGCGGGCAAAAGAGTACACACAGGTGCATGATACCGTATCACTTGATAGTTTTCCCATAGTGCCCAATAGCATAAAAATATTCCAAAATAGTTTACCTATTGCTGATACCTTATATGATATAGATTATATAAATTCACTCATAGTTTTCAAATCTCCAATTTCGAATGTGAGGATTATATTTAGAACTTTTCCAAGGAAACTAGATTATACCATCCGCAGAAAAGATCCCAAATATATATATAAAGATTATCAGCCACTCATCAATCCATTTACTTATACACCAGGCAGCGACGACCCATATTCCATCGATGCATCAGGACTTGAAATGCGTGGGTTATTGAGCAGGGGAATAGGAGTGGGCAATACGCAAAGTTTGGTGGTTAACTCCAATTTAAACTTGCAGATAAGTGGCAAAATAAACAATGATGTGGAAGTAAAAGCTGCTATCAGTGATGATAATAATCCTATACAAGCCGATGGTAGCAGCCGCCAAGTGCAGGACTTCGATAAAGTATATATAGAGCTTTCTAAAAATAAAACCCGTGTAGTATTGGGCGATTTTCAAATGAAACGTCCGGCTCAATCATACTTTACAGCTTATGATAAAAAATCGCGTGGCGTGCAATTCGATCATGGATGGGAAGATAAAAAAAATGCTGTTAAATATACCATCGGTGGCGAAGGTGCCATAAGCCGCGGGCGTTTTAGCAGGAATACCTTTAATGGGCAAGAAGGAAATCAAGGTCCTTATAGGTTAAGTGGAACCAATGGCGAACTATATATTATCATACTTTCGGGTACCGAAAAAGTATATCTCGATGGCCTACCAATGGTTAGAGGAGAACAGGATGATTATATAATAGATTATAATACAGGTGAGGTTACCTTTATGCCCAGAAGGCTTATTAACAGCTACAGTCGTATTGTAGTAGAGTTTCAGTATAGCGATCGCAATTACGCACGGGTGGTATATACAATGAGGGCAGGTGCACAAATTAAAAAACACGAATTTTTTTTTAATCATTATACTGAAAAAGATTTAAAGAATCAGCCTTATCAGCAAACATTAAGCGATGAACAAAAGCTTGCACTAGCCAATGCGGGCAATGATCCTTCGCAAACCAAATTTGAAAATGCAATAGCAAATGACTATTATGATAAAACCAAATTATTATATAATAAATACGATTCTATAATTAATGGCGATACTATTAAGTATTATAAATATGCTTCATCAGAAGGGAAAGATACACCTTTTTATCAACTGGCTTTTAGCTATGTGGGGCAGGGCAGGGGCAGCTATAATATAGCGAGCAGTGGTGCAAACGGCAGGGTGTTTAAGTGGGTAGGACAATTACATGGAAGTTACGAACCTATTCAAACACTTATTACGCCCAAACAAATGCAGATGACAACCCTCACGCATATATATATACCCAATGCACAAACAAAAATTGAACAAGAAATAGCTGTCAGCAATAGAGATAAGAATACTTTTTCGAGCAAAGATGATGGGAATAATCAAGGATTGGGATATAGATTAAAAGTATTTAAAGCTATAAAACTAAATAAGAATTTAAAAATTGACAATACCAGTTCATGGGAATTTGTAAACAAAAATTTTCGTTATATAGAACGTTACAGGAATGTGGAATTTGATAGAAGTTGGGAACGTACACTAAACAATAAAACCTTTGCAGATACTGGGTTTAGAGAGCATATCGTAATGTCTAGATTTAATATGCTTTATAAAGAATATATGAGAACATCGTACCAATTTTCATTATATCAAAAAGATAATTTTTTAAAAGGAATAGCCCATGCTTTATCAACAGATATTCAAGTAAAACGGTGGACAGCCTCGGGCAATTATAATACAACAGGAAGTACAGTTACCCAAAATGATATTGCCGCAAACAGTTATAAAACTTGGCGTGCAGAACTAGGACGTACCGATAATTATATAAAATATAAAGTATATGCCAATAGCGAACGCAGCACATTCAAATATAATACTTCAGGCGATTCTTTGTTATATAATTCATTTAACTACGACCAATATGGAGCAGGGATTAATAATAATGATACACTAAAAACACAGTTTGGTTTAAACTATTTTTTGCGTAAAGACAAAACCCCAGTCGAAGGAAAGTTTATTGATTTGAATGCATCGCACAACTTGGATGGAACCTTTAAAGCCAATGGGAAAGCGGGCAGACTAGACCTAAGTTTAAACTTTCGCAGATTTATAAATGATACAGTTTCCAATAATAAAGTAGAAGACAATACGTTGTTTCGTGGCGAATATCAGATTGCATTATTTAAACGCACTTTATATATTAATTCATTTTTTCAAACAGGAAATGGACGTGAGTTGAAAAAACAATTTACCTACCAAGAAGTACAACCCGGCAATGGTATATACCAATGGAACGATTATAATGAAGACAGTATACAGCAGCTCAACGAATTTGAAGTAGCAGTATATAAAGACAAAGCACGATTCATTAAAATATTTTTGCCCACCAATGAGTATGTTAAAACCAATATCACACGTATCAATCAAACAATTACTTGGGAGCCATATAAACTATGGGAAAAGAAGAAAGGCGTTCTCAAATTATTATCATACTTTAGCAATACCACCAATGTGCGAGTGGAGCAAAAAAATCAATCATCGAAGTTTGAATTGAAGAATCCATTCAGCAGTATTATATCCGATACTGGTTTAATTACATTGAGCGGAGTGCTGCGTCACGTATGGTTTATCAATAAATATAATAACGATTGGGGAGCTGAGTTTGGTTATATACAAAACGGACAAAAACAATTGCTCACCACAGGAATAGAAGCCAAACAAAAGAAAGAACAATATATAAACCTACGTAAAAGTATTGGCAAAAGCTGGCAAACAAGTATCAATATATTATATGGCGACAAAGCACTCAATACCGAACTATTCGAAGCCCGAAATTACCATTTTTATTATACCGATTTGCAACCTGCACTCCAATGGCAACCCTCGCAGGATATGCGTTTAAAGGTGTACTATCATAACTATAATGCCCGAAACAAATATAATAACGATACCACTAAAACACTAACCAATGAAATAACTACCGAGTTTAAATACCTATATAAAAATAACGGAAGCTTGCAAATAAAGTTCAGCTACAACAATATCAAATTCAATGGCGATGCCAATTCCCCTATCGGTTTCGAAATGCTCAACGGGCTATTAAACGGCAACAACATCATCTGGGGACTAGCCTGGGAACACCGCCTAGCAAAAAATACACAACTAAGTATTGTATATGATGGCCGCAAAAGCGAACAGAGCAAAGCAGTGCATATTGCTAGGGTAGAGGCGAGGTACATATTTTAAAACAACACATAAAATGGCCAGTATACTATATTATTATAATAGATTTCGCACAAGGTTAACTAATAAAATAAATACGCATATATATAGCGGCAACAAAGTGCATTGCGAGATGTGCGAATGGCATGGTAGTAAGTTCCCAAAGGGTAGGTGCCCCAATTGTAATTCTTTGCCCAGAACAAGGTTGATTGCATTTGCCGTTAACCATTTCAAATTAAACCAACAACAGCAAGTAAGACTTTTACATATTGCACCCAATAGGGCAGAAATGAAGTATATGAGTGAAACATTTAATTTCAATAATGGTGGACAATATGATAGACTTGACATACTTCCCAAATATAAAATTAATATAGTTCAAGACCTCACCAAGCTGCAAATAGAAGATGAACAATATGATTTAATTATTATATGGCATGTACTTGAACATATTCCCAATGATTATAAAGCCATTAGTGAAATGTACCGTGTGCTAAGGCCAGGAGGCAAAGCATTGGTATCAGTTCCCATCGTTCCTTTTGATAGAGAAATAACTTATGAGGATGATACAATACCCAAAGAAAAATACAAGGAAATTCACTCCCATCCAGACCATTGCAGAAGCTGCGGACTGGATTATTACAAAAGATTTGAAACAATTGGGTTTAATACCGAAGAAATAAAAGTAATTGCTTTGCCACCTCAAACCATTAACAAATATGGGCTTAGCGAAAAACATGTAGCTTGGTTGTTTGCAAAATAATTATTTGTAAAAGTTTGTCATCTCTCAATGGGGCGAATTTATAATTCGTACGGCCTCTTTTGGCGTTTGTAACGCCTTTCACACACTCGCGTCATAGACGCTATAATATTGCGAACGAATCACACATTCGCCCGATTCGCTTTTCGCTCATCGAAAACAGTTTTACGACCATCGTGATTTGCTTTTCGCTCATCGAAAACAATTTTATGATTATCAATAAAAGGTTATCACGTTACGTATCATAATTCTCCCTGTCAGTGCCTGAAATAGGTTGACCGTTAAAAACAACAATTTAACGTAATCAATCTAAAAAAAATGGCAAACAGAAAAAACTTTAAAATGTCCACTGCCCAGAGACAGCAGAGGCACTTCAGCGACAACTTCAAACAGGAAAAAGTGCGGGAGCTTGAAACCGGTATCACCAAAGTAGGAGTAATGGACAAAAAGTAGGCTGTTTCGAAGCAGTTTATTCCAAGTGGACAAAAAGTAGGCTGTTTATTTTTCATAAAGCCAGTATGTAATGTTAGCATAGTTTATTTTTACAGGTTCAAACAAAACATACGCAAGCTCTGCTGGAGAGCAACTTGCCATGGATAGTTTGATGACCGACAAAATTGTCATAGAATCTTTCCAAAGTTGCTGCAACAGCAATCCTCCATCGCTTGTGTAAACGGGCTCTACCCGGTCAATCCACAAATCGGTGAGGCAGGTGCGGTGAATATACTCTGAATGCTGGGCTTTGGCGGCAAAAGCACTGAGCAGTAATAAAGTGGCTGTTAGTAGTTTCATTTTTTTAATCGATTAAGTCGGGATCGTTGGGGTATCTGCCAATTGGTAGTCTTGTTACAAAAGTACTTTTGCAAAACCTAAACGCCGAGTCCCCACCACGCTCAAGCTCCCCTTAGGGAGACTCGGCTGAGAAAAAAAGGCGACAACCAGCGACCAAAGTCATATTGATTTCCTGAGAATTTTTCGTCTAATTAACATCGGGATTCCATCTTTAAAATATAACTGACACAACAAGTCATTTTTGAAAAAATAGCCGCCTTCCAAATTATCATCATCGATTTCTAGTTTTTCAATTTGTATTAGTTGAAAGCTGTTATTAAAAACTTCCATTACCACATCTCCAAAGTTTTTGTAAATAACCACGAAGCTTTCACTGTCAATTTTTTGCATTGTCAAAACTTCATATTGCAGGTTAAATTTACTTGTATCATCAATTGTCTTTGGGTACGTTTCCTTTTTAAATTTATTTTTAGGTAGTCCAGAAAGCTGAATACATAATTTTTCGCTTCTTAGATCATATATTTTTCCAAATGAACTTCTTGCAAACAAAATATTGCCATCAAACTCAGCGAATATACACCTAACATCAACATCCGTTATAGACGAATAGGGTATTTTTAAGGTCTTTAAGAAAGTTAATTTTTTATTGAGTCTCAATTTGCTAATGGAGTACTGACAGTACGATTTTCCTTTGTACTGTCCTTCAGAATCAAATTCGTGACACAGGTATAGAATCGAATCTCCCTCAATATATACTCCTTCAAAGAATAACTCGTGATGGCCATAAATATTATCAAGTCCTTTTTCTAAATTAAAGGTATCTATTGTTTTGAGATTTGAGTCCAACCTATACAGATACACATGAAATCCTCCCATTATTGTATTCTTGGCATAGGTTCTCTTGAAATTTCCGCCAAGCCCGAGTTTAATGTCTTCCTTTAATATTTCGTTTATTCTGGTGGCAATTGGAAGATACAAGAATCTATCAGAAGGAGATAAATAGTAACCAGATACGGTTGGCCTGTTAATAATTTCATACTGATAATTTGTGGTATCAGCAACCGTGTATTGTTCTTTCGTTGGTTTATTTATTTGCTTGAATAGTCCCAGATTATTGGCTCGGTCTTTCAACAAAAAATCAAGGCTGTCTGAACCTCCAAAAGATACATAGCCAATATGATTATCATTATCGCTAATTGAAACAATCCTCCCTCTATAGGTTGAGAATATATCCCTTCTTGACCTCAAAAAATCAGACTTCAAAATTATTGTATCATATTCATTCAGAATGAATTTATTTACTGGAAGTTTTGGTATAATATTGACATCAAAAAATTTTGTAACCGTGTGATAGATTACAGCATTTTTATAGTAATATAGCATTTCTGAATAGTCGCCGCTTTTGTTGTATTTGTTAAAAAGTGAATCATTAATTATTATTGGGAACTCATTTCCTTTCGCAGGAATTATTTTTACAACTTCACACAAGTATCTTTTGTAGTAATCCATACTGTAGCCATATTTTTTAAAAACAAAAACAACTTCTTTGCACACACTTTGTTTAAGAAGATAGGAGTTGTAAATGCTATGTATAACTGCCGCATTTGTAACACAGGAGATATTTGCATTGACAAGAAAACAATAGAAATTATCACTTACTGGTGTACCAGCATTTTGAATATCTTTCATTAAATCACCTTTGCAACAAAAGAATGAAAAAATGAATTGGAGAGTTATTAGTAGTTTCATATTTTTATATATAAAAATAGGGGAAACCTATGGTCTCCCCTATTTAGTTACTCAATGGCTTAAGCACATTTCCCTTGATATATTCTGAGTACATCCGGGCACGGGCAAGCCATCATCGTCTAAACATAATGATGGTGAAAATGTAAGAATTACAGATGCCACCATCCATTGTCCACTTAGAGTCGGTATTGCCGCTGGGTCTTTTGGTCCGAGGTAGTCAAGAGGGTAAAATACATCTACCCTATTTGGAAGGGTGTAAACCCCCGTTCCAGGGTCGCCATCTGGGTCATTGTTGTCAGTATAAAACAGACAACCGTTGCTATTAGTAATCTTGCAACACATTTTTGTTGCTTTTCCTTTAGATGAAAGGAGGGGGGCTTGTGCCAGTGTGTTTGCCGAAATAAAAACTGAAAGGATAAGTCCTAAAAACAGTTTCTGAATGATATAATTCATCTTATTAATATGCCTACTCCTACTTTACCCTTTTCGGCTTTGTTGGGTGCTTCCTTAGTAGTGGCCGAAGCTGCCACGGTGGTGCAATCTTTCTGCTACGCAGGCAGAGGTGTGTTGGCTTGCACTGGCCGTGGGATAGGGGTGTTTTCGCTGGGGTGGTAGCTTTTGGGTGAGGATTCCTTTTTTGGTGTCGCTTACTTTTGCACCGCTTTTAGCGAAGTAGTGCAGGGCTTGCCCTGTGCCGGCATGGTAGCCCCTTAAGTGCGAGCCCAGGGGTTACCGTTTTGCCGTTTTGGAGGTTAGCCATTGACCACACAAAAGTAAAGGATAATTTTAATAGTTGTATGCAATAAAACCTGCATAATTTTGAAAAAAAAATAAAAATGCAGGTTATGAACGTACAATCAGAAAGCAGTTTTAGTGATAGGCTGAGAGATATTCGCCAACTGAGAGGGCTATCGCAGCAAAGGTTGGCGGGGCTATTGGGCGTAAAAACCCAAAGCTATGTCTTGTCGATATTCCGTAATTCCATAGCCCCACGGTTGAAACCGTGGGCTATAGGAAATGCAGAGGTCTCCTCTCCTTTGGTCCCGATAGCTATCGGGAGGAGATACAGAGGTGAGGCAAAATAAAACTTGTCCCGATAGCTATCGGGATAAATATTTTGCATACATTTGCCCTGTATTTAATAAATAAACTCCACTGTATGCTTTTTAATTCAACCATTGCTTTAAAAATAATATATAAGCATACTATTACCCCATCCCCTACCGAATCTTCTAAAACCCCTGTATTTTCAGGTATCTTAACCACTTTAAGGAGTGCATATTTTTGTACTTCAGAGGCATGGATGAACCTCTCAGAGGCAAAGATGAACCCTTCAGAGGCAAAGATGAACCCTTCAGAGGCATGGATGAAACCTTCAGAGGCATGGATGAACCCTTCAGAGGCATGGATGAACCCTCCAGAGGCATGGATGAACCCTCCAGAGGCATGGATGAAACCTGCAGAGGCATGGATGAACCCTTCAGAGGCATGGATGAAACCTCCAGAGGCATGGATGAACTATTCAGTGAAACACATTTTAATAAAAAACTTATAATTATGAAAGAAGAATACATGCCCAAAAGTATGGGCGGCAAAAAAACATTTTTCACCAACTACGGCGGCAAAATCAGCGGCTATGCTGCCACCTTCGGGCTATCTACAGGCATAACAGGCGATGTGGCTGATG
>JANYDJ010000024.1 GCA_025363675.1 Flavobacteriaceae bacterium
AAAACATGGTCTCCGTTTTCCAAAAGGCTCAAGTTGGATGCAATGGGGTGATAATACAACTATTCATTTAGGTTATTATTTGTCTACGTTGAGTATGGAATATAAACTGCTCAAGAAAAATGGACAAAGTACAACAGCCACCTTAAATGAGATTTACTATGCATTATATGCTCTCAATAGATTGGATGATATTTCTGACCGATATTTAATGAATAGTGATACCTTCGCGTTTAATCGTGATGGAATCTTATTGCGAACAGATGTTGATACTGGAGTTGTGAGAGATTGGATTAATGACGACAGCAGCTTTATTATAGACAGCAAAAGCTACCGCACTTATAATGAGCAATGGAAATATTGGGATGATAGGTTTGATGGTACAAAAGGTTATGGAGATTCAATACCCTATAACCCTGTAAACATTATGAGTGTGGATGAGGTGATGGGCGTGGCACTGGGGGTGGTGAGCATCATAAAGTTTGTTGACAATGTATATGTGAAACCCGATGCCGCATTGCCGGGTTATTATATAGTGGATGAAGGCAAAGCCATACTTAAAAGGATAATAAATGAAATATACCGCACCAAGTATAAAGATACATGCATCGCTATTGCAATTCCACCAATACAATACACACAATTTAATTGGGCATTTGAAAACCCAAGCCCTGATGCACCCAAGGGGCCAGATGCACTGATGAATATCTACTCAGATAAAGTGCCCATTGGCGGTATGTGTTGGTGGGGACCTGCGGTTACTTTGGGCAAAATAGGAAATATATTTTTAAATGGCAATTATGGCGATACTATAGTAGCTCGTAATTGCAAAAATGCCAACCAATCTAATCTTTCACAAGTACTCATAACTGGAATTTTCCCAGTTGCAGGGGCTGTGAAGGCACTAGTTGAAGCTGGGTATAATACTTTTAAAACCAATGCTCCTAGTATATGTTGGAATTGGCTTAAGGTAAGACCATACCAAAATGATTGGGCTCACCCCAATGTAGAAGATCAATGGAAATCTATTGACAGTGTATACAATAGTTTTACCAATACGGGTGTAATAACCAATACTACTTTAATTGATTCAAGGGCAAATGATTTTTTTGTCTATGATATTATGCTCGGTATACTTTCGCATGAATTAGACCCTACTCAAATTTTGTTTTATAGTGAAACATTGGGTGGGCGTGAGTTACTACTTTTCAATGCCCTTTTTAACAATGCTCCCATAGGTAAATGGCCAAAATCATTTTATGACACTTTGCTCAACGATGCCCCATTAATGGAAAATCCTGGTATTAACTCATCAGAACATTATAATTGTAATTACTTCGGTTCAGATAATACATGGCATGTTGCACCGCGGGAGCGAGGAAGCGGCGGCGGTAATGTAACAGGGCAAAAAAATGGACTTGATTATATGTTTTTATACAATTTGTATCATTTATATTTTGACAGCAACACAAGTTATAAAGAATCACCTTGCGATTGTTATAAATACCAATTTGACACCGTAAGTAATTTAATAAATACAGCTAAAGTATTAAAAAGAGTGCATCCCGATTATAAATATAAAAATATCCCCGACCCAAGATATATAAATAGAAACACTACAATTACCGACTTTGGCTCACTTACCACCTATAGCGATTTATATATATGCCACCGCCCCGATAGCAGCCCCACTTGGCTTACCAGCACGCATGATATAAATGTGGGTCACCCAAGCGATACACAAAAAATTGCTGATATGGTTATTAGGGGTGGCAATGGGGTACACCTTGATGTAAATGATAACGAGGGCAAACTTACTGTAAATAACCGCAGTAGGTTATTGATGGAAGATGAGAGCCAGATTATTGTAGAACCTGCATGCTCTCTATATTTAGCTAATGGCAGTACGCTCATAAACAAAGGTGGTAAAATAAGAATAAAGGCAGGGGGATATTTTGTAATAGATTCTGGGGCTGTAGCTAATATATATAATAATGGTTCATTGATAATAGACTCAGGTGCCACACTGGTGGTTAATAATACCGGCTTGCTTAATATAGACAGCAATGCGTCATTGATAACTGTTAAAAAGCCATATATATACCTGAACGGGCCCAACTCGCAGCTTGCAATAAATGCAAACCTAATACTTAAAGGCGATACAGCTAGTTTTCATTATTATAGAGATACATTTCATCGGTACTATTATGCAGGTTTTTGTAATTTTGGTCCCAACTTAAATGTAACTGTAGAGAATGCCACAAGAGCGAACATGTATTTTGTGGGTGATAGTAATATTGATATAGTGCTAAAAATAAGAGGCAATGTATCCATCACAGATTCTGTAAGTTCCCCTACACACTATATTGATTCTATTGTATTTTTAAATGGACAAATAGAAGGCATTAATAATAGCAGCCCAAAGCTGACTATAGGGAGTAAGTTATTTGCACGTTATTGCAATATGGAAGCTGTTACGATAAAAAGTCTTGGGCAATATGCTGAATTGTATCATGACAGATTTGAAAGTGCGGGATATATGAATTATGAGGTTGCGGGCTATTATGTAAAAGAACAAAGTATAACCAATTGCCACTTTATTAATTCAGGTATAGTAATTAGTGGAGGTAAATCCAAGTTTTCAGGCTGTGATTTTTATAATGAAAGTGGTATGAATTGTACAAAAGTAAAAAAGCTTACTTTATATAATAATGCTTTTTACAACAATGTAAATACTGTTGCATTAACTATTATTGATGCTACTCGCAACTTAATGGCGACCAAGCACGCCAATTATTTTCTTGAAGCAAATAATTTTATTAACAACAACATAGGCATTAAACTATACAATAGCAATTTAGCAAATGATGGGGCTTCTATCAATTTAAAGTGTTGCTTGTTCAAAGATAACTATATTGCAATCGATGCTTATGATTTAGGTAATTTTAATATGAGCCGTACTTGGTTATGTGATAGTGTTTCGGGTGGTGATAATTCATTCTCTAACAACCAAGGTGATTCGGATATCCTCCAAGGATTTAGAGTTCCTATTAAGTTATCTGATGCTTATATACGGAATGGGCATAACTCTTTTGTTTATGACACATCTTATTTTGGAATATACCGATTTATTAGTTCTAAAATAACAATCGAGTATCGCCTTAATACAATCTTTTGTGATAATAATTTAGGAAAGATTAGAATAGATAGTAACTTCTGGTATCCTCAAACTATTTTCAATGGCACACCCAATACCAATATTCAATACTTGGCAGCAGATTGGCAGCCTGGGGGAAATGGACCCCATGCACCGCCGGCATTATCTTTCACGCTACAGCAAAACACAATCTTGGACACAATAGATATCACATGTCTGAAATCAATAGTTGAACAACCATTTAAAATAAAAACAGATGGCAAACTAAAAAAATATTGGGGCAATGTTGATATAGCCAGCTTTTACCCCAACCCTAATTTGGGTATATTTCAGGTAGATTTAAACCTGCAACAATCTGCATCATTGCAGGGATATTATATAATATATGATGTAAATGGTAGTCCAATTTATACATCAAGCACGTTTGGTTTGAGCGAAGGGCATAACTGGATAGATATTTCACAAGGCTGGCTTCCCGCAGGCATGTATACGATTAAATTCTTTTTTGTTGATGGAACTTATGTATATAAATTTTTTATAGTAATATAATATGAAAAAAACAATATTTTTTATACTAATGCTTTTTGTAGCATTAGATATACACGCTCAGCAAAAAAGCAAATGCGTGTTAAAGCTATACCCTATATCATTGTTAAATAATGCAAGAATTGGAATAGAAATACCGCTAAAAAAACGATTTGGACTTACGGCCACCACTTCATATTATTATGAAAAACCCAATAAGGGCGGTGGTCGCTCAAATGGTTTTATGGGTCAATTATTTATAAATTATCGCATAGTAAATACGCCAAGTCCTATGCATTTTTATGTAGGGGGGGGCTACTGTAATTTAAATACAGGCTATTCCTATAAATATGAGCGATGGGATTATGATAAAGCCAACGGGAGGGAGTTAAGCTATGTTCCTTTTTCTACCATTTTTGGCGGGTCTTTTACCGCTACACAAATAAGTAAAATAAATAACTTATATGGAGAAGTTGGGTTTATGGGTCGAATACCAGGGTATAGCAGTAAGCATATATCAATAGGGTGGCAAATAGGGTATCGTTTAAATCCAGTCTCTGCTTCAATAAAAAATATTTATTTTGAAAACCACGATGAATTTGACTACAAATGGTATAAAATTCATTTTGCCTTTAGCCAATCATTAAATACTTATTATAATAGTTTTGGAGTGGGAACTGGGATAAAAGCAAATGTTTCTGTGAACTATCTATTTTAGAATTCAAGATATTGACCTAAGATTGGCACTTCCCCATCTCCTAAATACTGTTGCAAAACATCGGAACTCAGATATCTATACCACACATACCTCTTCATACCCCAATTTAATCATCTTAGCGATATATCCAATAATAATAGGGGTTACTATGGCTGATAAATCATGCTCAGCACCAAGGATAGGGTTTAGGTTTTGAAGAATGGTTTTAATGGTGGCCTTCCAGTTTCTGGATGCATGCCCATCCGATACGAGCATTATCCTGCAAATTTCTATTTTTATTTTCTCTTTGGTATCGGCAAACCAGTTAGGCAATAGCATGGGATGGCCTGCCATGATAATATTTTCGTAAAAAGAAAGGGTGAGGCTAATGGGCAGGTAAAAGAAATTCCTATCTGCATATACAGTGTTTAAGTAGTTCTGCATTTCTTGGTTCAGAACTTCACGATCAATATAGTTATTTATTTCATATTCACTATAGCCCGAAAGTTTTTGTGCTTCATCTTCTATATACTTAAGTAGCGGAGAATCGTTAGCCAGAGATTCATTTTTGAGGGCACCGTTATTCAACATAAATCTATCGTGGTTGTATTAAATTAGTTAGTTTAGTTTGTATTATTACATTTGCCTTCAAAGATACGTTTTGCAAAATTATATATTTGTAAAATTAAGGTATTTTCTTATCCAACTTTTATACACTATTATTATATTTCTATATTTTTTTTATTGCTGCTATTTAAACCATAGACAAACAAAAAGGGAAAGGTTGCCTACTTGCCTACTAACGATGCTGCGGTTAGAAATGCATCTTCTTCGGCATGAAGTGCTTGGGCATGCAGGGTGAGCGACTGCAGCATAGCTTTGGTAAAAGCCATCTCGGCAGGGGTAACCAAACCTGGTGCATGTATTTGCAATTTAAGAGCTTCGAGATGGCTGGGCGTAATTCTTTTATATAGACCTATTAGCATATCTATATACCTGCCCAGTTCTTCAATTTGTTTTTTGTGTTCGTGTGGAGTCATGGGAAAGTTTTTTTTTTATAAGTTACAATATTACTTGAGGTTTAGGCATAATATTGAAAAAAAAAGGGGGCGGTGTCCAATCCTCACCGCCCGCTATCTAATCCACTATTGCTGTTTTCATAGCGTACAGGGTTGTTGACTTTAAATCTATCCAACACTTGCAAAATACAGGTATAAAATAATACAATACAACTAGGTAAACACCTAGTTTTTTACTAGTGATTTCCCTAGTAGGCTGCTAGTGATTTCCCTAGTAGGCTACTAGGGATTTCCCTAGTTTTTTACTAGGGAAATCACTAGTATTAAAAAAAAAGTTTCATTTAGTTACCCCATGTATTTATATTTGCCCCATAACTAAAAAATAAATAAACTATATGTCACAACCAATTACCTGGGCAGATGCTCAAAGCTATGCTTCTACTTATCAAAATGATTCTAATGCATTTAAAAATGCAAACAACGATGTGCTCAAAGGATTTAGCGTGGATGCAAATCATGTTAAAACAATCTTGGGCCTTTCAGGAATGCCAACAGTGCCAACACTTTTTATCATTATGGGTATTAATCCCGCTGGCGAGTTTACACCAGTGATTACTGCTATTGATGGTAATAATAATATTACTACTGGTGTGGTATTTGATATGGCGATGCCTTGCCCTTCCGCTTGCCCAAATAATTTTTAATAGTTGAAGGATTTCATATTAATTGGATTTTATTTTTATTTATCTCTTATTTTTATTTCAATAATATACGGGATATTATTCTTCAATAATATACAATCAATAGGGAAAATTATATTAGCGTATTTGGCTGTTACATTTGCAAGCGAATTATGCAGTTTTATACTTTCATATACTATTAAGAATAGTAATCCTCCTTACCATATATATATTCCGTTACACTATTTATTAATATCTTTAGTATATAGAAATTTTCTAATTAGGGATAAAGTATATAGATTATATTTTTATTTATCATTATTTGTTTTTATTTGTTTTAGTATAATTAATTCTATGTTTTTTCAAACATTCAATACACTGCCATCAAATTCATTCTTGTTTTGTAGTATTCTTGTTCTTCCTCAGATTTTATTATTATTTGTAAAACTTATAGAAACCCCATCAAACACAGCATTAAAGAAACAATCTATATTTTGGTTTAATTGTGGAAATTTGCTATTCCATAGTACTACTTTTCTTATATGGGGTTCATTCAATTTACTACTAAAGAATGGAAGTGTTCCATTGTTTGTGCACGTTATTTTAATAGTAGTAAATATTATTTATTATGGATGCCTTCTTATTGCATTATACACAGAAAGAAAAATTATCAAGGCCCCTCAATACATATTGTCATAGGATATTACGAAATTTATGGAAGCAAATGATTTAAATAGTGATATTATAATATTTATAGTATTAGGTATTCTCTTTTTCCTCTTGCTCAGCTCCTTTGTAGTATATATCATCATACTCTCTCGCACACGCCGCAAAATGTTTATAGAGAATGAGAAGCAGATGAAAATGGATTTTGAAAAATCGCTGTTGCAGTCGCAGGTGGAGATAAGGGAGGATTTGCTTAAATATGTAGCATTAGAAATACATGATAACTTGGGCCAAATTGCTTCGGTTATTAAAATACAGCTCAATACTTTTCCAGCCGATTTATCGGAAGATGCTCAACTTAAATTGAAAGAAACTAAAGAGTATTTGCAAAAACTTATAGTAGATATGAAAGCACTGAGTGTTACTTTAGATTCGAATAAACTTGCTGAGTCGGGCTTTGTGAAAATGCTGCAACGAGAAGTGCAAAAAGTAAACAATATAGGGGTGCTGAAAGTAAATTTAATAAATGACCCGCAAGAGGAAATAGAGATGGACTATCAGAAACAAATATTTCTGTTTCGCATTAGCCAAGAAATTATCAATAATGTATTGAAACATGCCCATGCATCGCAATTAGAAATACATATTGCCTCTGCCCCACAACTGTTGGTACTTCGCTACAAAGACAATGGTGTGGGTTTCGATCCGCAAAAGTTTTTAGCCGACCCTGCAAATTTCGTAAAACACTTAGGGTTGAAAAATATGCGTGAACGTTGCAAACTAATTGGAGCAGATTTTAATATGGTAAGTGCAGTGGGCAAAGGAACAAAAATTATGATAAAAGTACCTATATAATGGACAATCAAAAAATAAATATAGCCATAGTAGATGATCATACTTTGTTTCGCAAGGGACTAAAAAGTTTGATACAATCTGTTGACAAAAATTTTAAAGTAACATTAGAATATGCGAGTGGTTTAGAATTGGTAGCAGACTTTGCCAATCGAGAATTGCCAGATATTATTACCATGGATATGAATATGCACGGCATGGATGGTTTTGAAACCTCAAAATGGCTGCTTAAAAATTATCCCGATATAAAAATACTGGTAATTAGTATGGTGCAAGAAGAAGATACTTTAATTAAAATGTTGCGTATAGGAATTAAAGGATATTTGTCGAAAGATGTAGAACCTGCTGAACTGAGGGCGGCTTTAATTTCGGTTACCCAAAAAGGATATTATTATACTGATTTTATTACCGGTAAATTGGTATCGACTATTAGTGCACCCGACGAAGAAATAAAGATTGAAATTTTTAGCGAACGCGAATTAGAAATTATTAAATTGCTATGTACCGAACTAGCTTATAAACAAATTGCACTTGAACTATATACTACCGTAAAAAATATAGACTTTCATTGTGGTAGTATATTCAAAAAGATGAATGTGAAAACCAGAATAGGGGCAGCATTATATGCCATTAAACACGAAATGATTGAATTATAGTGCTAGGTATAAAGTATTATAGCACCTTGTTTTCTAATATAGTAGAAGACTGATACAGGGTCGAAAGTAAAGACAGTAAGTTTATAAACTAAAAAAATTATAGATATGTTTAAGTCTGTTGTTGAGCAGGCCCTTCTTCTATTTTAACAATGGCCTGAATTGACTGATTGGCAAGGTCTGTCAACTGTTCTTGAAAAGACTGAATCCTTATTTTCAAATCTTCCAAGTTATTTGAAAGTTCGTCAGCGGTTTGTCCGTCATAAAGGTCTTCTCTCAATATCCTAATCGCCCTTCTTATTCTGCTGTTAATGGAATTTTTGATTGCGTTGTTCTCTGCTTCGATTTTAAACAGCAACAGCAGCAATTGATAAAGGTTATTTCGAATATCATTATCCAAATTGTACACAGTGGGTATGTTTAAATACGCTTTTTCATAGAGCAGTTTTTTTAGAATTCTGTTTTCTTTTTCAAGTTGTAATAAAGGCTGCGGTTTTATATTGGTTTCTGGTTTATAGAGCAGTTCTTTATAATCCCTCTGCAGTTGTATAATCTGTCCCAAAAATCGTTCCTCACTTTCTTTCCAAAGTTTAGACTGCTCTTTGCATTCTTTACGAGTTTGGTCTAGTGTATCTGTTTTCTTTTCGAGTAGTAGTTGTTGAAAATATACTCTATCCTTGCTACGCAAAAGCGTATCCTGCAAGTTATTATACTCTTCGAGCAAATTTTTATAAGTAGATTTCCCGTATCCCGCTTCAAACAGAGCATAGCAAGCTCTAAATCCATCGGCAAACTGCTGGGATTGCTGCGAATACTGCTCTTGAAAAATACGTGCAATGGTTTTAAATGCAAGTTCCATATTAAAAAGTGCTTCGAATTTTATTAACTAAAATATAATAGTTGCATCATGTATGCTATTTTATATGAATAGCTACATCATTTCCCTCAAACTCTGCCCCCTTCATATATTGCATGAAATCAAGATTTGTTGTTTCGGGTGTGCATATAAATTTTTTGCCGTCGGGCAGGTAAAAATCAGCCCATACATTTTGCTCTTTCCTTTTCTTCTCTTCGTTCCACTGGTACTTAACCATTAATACAGGTCGACCTGTGTTTGTTTCCTTAACCGCAAAGCCTTGTTCGTTGTTCATCAAAGCATAAGCAGCACCTTTCCCGCCTGTAAATTCGCCATTGAGCATACGGGCTTCCACTTTGCCTTGAGAATTGAGTATCTCAAAATTAACGTTGCGGCCAAGGCTGTCGTTGCCACTTATGCTTAGTATTGCAAACTCACGGTAAACAATAGTTTTTTTATTGTTGGTATAATAATTACCGCCAATTTTCAGAACAATATCTTTATCAGTATATACTCTTGTGGAGTGTTTGGGCGTGGTTTGCGATTGAACACTTAAGGCCAGGCCGAAAATAATTATAATTGTAAGCTGCTTCATGATAATATTGGGGTTACTCTGGAAGCACAAAGCTAAGTATATTTTACGATATTTTTTTTATTGGATGAGTGATGAAATAAATAGTTCCAATATTTTATTTGGATATTTGATTTCTTCTGCTTTCATTTGCTTCGTAATTAGATAAAGTTCTAAAGATATTTAGGCATTCTTTTAAAAACAAAACGGTCAGAAGCTAAACGAGAAATTTGCAATTGATGGCTGTCTTGTGGGATTGGATGCACCCCGCATGGGGTGTGTTCTTTTCTTCAATTCTTTCGTCAATGGGTATTCTCGTACCTGCTTCTGAGGGAACTGTCGGAAAGTTCACACCTCTTTTTTATGGAGTGAGTTGTGAAGTTATAAAGGTAAAAATTAAAATAAATATAAATTAACCTAAAACAACATGAAAAACTCTACTACCAATTATGGACAGCAAGATTTGCAAAGTCCACGCTCTCAAAGTTTGAA
>JANYDJ010000004.1 GCA_025363675.1 Flavobacteriaceae bacterium
AGCGAAGGGAGAGGTGCCCTGTGTGCGGTGGGCGTATTTCATCCACGGTCTGCAGTGCGGTTGGTTATGCGGAGGGGCAGAATCACCTTTGCAAACAAAAACACTTTTGAATACTTTTTGTGTAAAAAGTATTGCCCCCACGGCGAGTGGACGGCTTTAAAACAGATCATGTTGGTCATAATTTTACGTAATAATATCAAAAAAAATACGGTATCCAAAAAGGATGCGAGCTAAACGCCTATTCCTATAATTTTATATGATTAATTCTATTTTCAATTTCACTAACATCAAATCCAGCTCTTTCTTTTCTATAAAACGCGAGTAAGTTATAATGATATGAATTGAAAGGCACAGTATCAACCATTTTATCAAGTTCACCAAAAAAATCAACATCATTGTTAACAAATTCACGAATTCTTTTAAAATGCCAAACACTAAGTTGAGCAAGGAAATCTGGATTAAAAAACATCGATATTAATTGATGTCTATACTTTGGCTCTATTAGAGTATTGTCGACAGACAAAATTCTTTTTAAAACTGAACCATCCCTAAACCTAGTGCTGTTTTTTATATTCTCAAAATATTGAGAAATCCCAAGGTTTATATCTGTTTTATTTGTTTTGTTTTTCAATAGTTCAAAAATTTCAAAAGCCCAATAAATATCAAATTCATTCTTTGACTTGAACTCTTTAACCTTACTACTATTGAAGTTTAAATTGATTCTTAGTAATTCTTTTGATGCTTCAAAAAGTATATTTCTAGCGGTTTGTAAATCTTTTGTGTAGATGATTTGATCATCAGCAAATCGAATATATTTAGCACCGTGATTTCCGCAAATAGTATTCATTATTAAATCATAATCTTGCAAATAAAAATTAGCTAAGATGCGTGAGCAGTCTCCAATTTCATCTTGGGGAATGCCAACAGTTTTCAGATTATAACCTTCTAACTTTTTGTTCCAATTTTGCAAGAAATGAAATAAAAGAGTTACTACATCTTGCTTTTGTTTAGGTACAATATGTCTTATTTTACGTTCTAAAACTGTTAAATTTATACAGTCATAAAAGTTAGCAATATCCAGATTTATAAAATATCCCCAATCATCTAAATCTCGATATGCTTTAGCAATGCTTTGAAAGGATTGCCACTCTTTTATCCATAAAAGCTCATTTATTGTATTGAAAGGAATGTATTCTAATTCAAGAATCTCTTGCTCTTCTTTCAATCTTATAGGATTCCCTAACGTCCAACCTCCAAATGTTCCGTCAATACGATTTATAGCTATTTCATTTTCCAAAAGTTTTATACAAAGAAAAAATACACAATAATCTTCTCTTGAAAAAGTTGGAACATATCTCGAAATTCCATTATGCTTATTAATTACAATATATTCTCTTGGATTTTTAGGATTATATGTGAATTCGGTTATTCCCAAATAAAGTTCTTCAAGAAATTGATCTTTATCCGGGGTTGAATCCAGAGGGACAATACTATCTTTTAATTTTGCCCAAAATTTCGATGCAAAAATTTTATCAAATGATTTTCTATCTATTTTCATTAATTAATTATATTTCCAAATATCAAAGTACTTTATATTCTTAATTTTTTTGACAACCCCTCCAAATTAACCATCACAATTACCGAAATTCCAATCATCAACACATTTAACGAAAAGGGATTGAACTGGGTGGTAAACATGATCATATCGCTATAGAACACTCCTGTTAACAAAAGTAAAAGTGCTACAATATTAATGATATGAATTGATTTTGTGCGGACAAAAAGTATAACAATACCAAAAACTATTTCTGCCCAACCAATTATATTCAATATATTTTTTTCATTTCCTTCAAAAAGCTTTGTATGTTTTAACATCGCTATTTCTCCATAGTCGGTATATAATATTTTGGGCACTAGTCCTTGGTATATCCATACAATACTTAGGGTAATGCTTGCTATTAAAATAGTTTGCTGTTGGATTTTTTTCATGGTATTAAAAATATAGACTACATATTTTACGCCTCTTTATACTTTCTAAAAAACCAAACTTTCAGCATATCCGCAGTTATAATATATGCAGCCACAATTGCCAACATCGCTCCCAAATTAAGTAGCGGCAATGGCACAAGCCCAATCTGTTCTGCAAAGGGTAGGTAGGGGAGGGCAATGGTGAGGATAAGGCACAAAACACTTAATATAAAAAGATATTTCCCAGGTTGGCTGGTGAAGAATTTTTTATGAGTGCGGATAATGAATAATATAAATAATTCTGTGAGTACAGATTCCACAAACCAGCCTGTTTGGAATGCGGCTTCTTTTACTTTTAACACATATAATAAAGTGAGAAAAGTTATAACATCAAATAAGGAACTATGCAGCCCAAAAATTATCATATATATTCTAATAAGTTTCAAGTTCCATTTACCTGGTCTGTCCAGTTGTTCCTTGTCTACATTGTCTGATGCTACAGTAAGGTAAGGGAAGTCGGTGATGAAATTGGTGAGCAAAATTTGCTTGGGTAGCATGGGGAGAAAAGGCAATAATAATGATGCAATGGCCACACTAAACATATTGCCAAAAGTAGAACCTGTATTTATAAATATATATTTTAAAGTATTGGCAAAAGTTTTCCTACCTTCAATAATTCCATCAACCAATACCATCAAATTTTTTTCCATCAGCACAAAGTCGGCCGCTTCGCGTGCTACATCCACGGCATTCTCCACAGATATTCCCACATCGGCAGCTGTAATAGCGGATACATCATTAATACCATCGCCCATATAGGCAACCGTATATGTTTTGCGTAATGCTTGTATAATATGTTCTTTTTGTTGGGGTTCAACTTCCGCAAAAATATGTGTCTTGTTTACCAATGGTTTTAAAGCTTCAGCATTGGTATTTATAAGTTCCGAACCTGTCATCACTATCGGGTCTTTTATGCCAATACTTAAGGCAATAGATCGGGCTACATTTTTATTATCACCCGTAATAATTTTTAAGTTTACTTGTAGCTTTTTTAATTCTTCCAAGGTTTCTATAATACCAGATTTTACAGGATCTTGTAATAATATAAACC
Source organism: Flavobacteriaceae bacterium (assembly GCA_025363675.1). GTDB lineage: Bacteria > Bacteroidota > Bacteroidia > UKL13-3 > UKL13-3 > CANJUD01. The sequence continues at coordinate 3,080 of JANYDJ010000004.1, forward strand.
CAGCAAATATCATATCTTTCTCATCTTCTTTTGTTATCGTATCAGTAGTAATATTCTTATAACAAATCCCGATAGCTCTTAGTCCGTCCGTACCATACTGCTCGTAGTTCTTCTCAATTTCAGTTTTATAGGGTGCTATATCTTCTATGCTGTCATTACTTAGCTTTATTTGAGTACAAACACTCAATATATTATCAAATGCTCCTTTGCTAATTAGTATTTTTTCATTATTATTATTGATGGCAATACTTAAGCGTTTACGAATAAAATCGTATGGAACTTCACCTATTTTTTCAGGAGTATTTTTCGATTCTATAGTTAAGGTTTTTAGTGCTTCATCAATGGGATTTGAATAGCCTGTTTCAAAAGTGGCATTCCAAAAAGCAAGCTGCTTTACATATATATTATCTTCTCCAAAACCATTTACCAGTCCTGATACTTTTATAGCTCCTTCTGTAATAGTTCCGGTTTTGTCAGTACATAATAAATCTACCTCGCCTAAGTTTTGTATAGAAGCTAGTTTCTTTACAATTACTTTTTTATCAAGCATCCGCTTAGCCCCGGCACTCATAGCAATGGTGGTAATTGCGGGCAATAACTCTGGAGCCATTCCCACTGCTAATGCCAATGCGAAAAGTGCTGATTCTATAATACTTTTGTGGTTTAATAAGTTTACAATTAATATAAAAACAGAAAGCACCAAAGTTATTTTCATTAGAAAAAAACCGAAGTCTTTAATACCTTTTTCAAAAGTAGTTTCTACTGTGGTTGATGCACTTTGTGCAATACTTCCAAAGATGGTATTACTTCCAGTATTTATCACTATAGCTTTTGCATTGCCACTTACAATATTCGATCCTTCCCAAAGGCTGTTACTCCTTTTTGCAAGTTCTATATGTTCATCCAAAACAGCTACCTCTTTTCTTACAGGGAATGATTCTCCTGTTAAACTGGCTTCATTAACGCTTAGTTCGTTCGACTCTATCAGCAGGCAATCGGCGGGTATCATAGCACCTGCTTTAACTATAAGTATATCGCCCACTATTATATTTTGTGAAATAATTTCTTGCGGTTTCCCATCTCTTAAAACAGTGCTTTTTAAGGAAATCATCGATTGTAATTTTTCCACAACTCTTCCCGCATTTCGTTCTTGAAAAAAGCTCATTAATCCCGTAGATAAAACAATAAACAATATAATAAACACATCAGAGGTGTCACCCAAAAAAGCAGACAATATAACAGCTCCAATAAGCAATAGCATTAAAGGGCTTTTAAATTGCCCCACAAAAAGTATGATATCTTTTGTAAATCCGGATTTACCTTTTTTTAGTTTTCCAGATTGTTTTAAAATACTATCAGCTGTGGTTTGTGATAGCCCTTGAGCTGAACTGTCTAATTTCTGAAACCAGTATTTGGAATCGAATTGCCAGAAACTGTTTGTAGGTAAATCTTGCATAGATTGTCAATGTTTATAATTTGGCTTCAGTTTTTCATATCATTTTTATTTTATGCGTTTTATAAAATTAATAAAAAACCACCCAAAGCAGGGCTAATGCAGTATTTTTTATAAAAATATATTGGCACACTCAATTTCTTTTGATACATTAACCGCAATAATAGTTAATCATTTTCAATCTCCCCAAAAAAAGAAAGCCGCCCCTTTCAGGACGACTTCTTTAGTTTACAAGGAACTCACTAAGTAGTTGAATGAATTATATATTTTTAAGGTGTTTCCTCCGGTAGATTTCTATTTTAGTGAAGTGATTTTATTTTTTAATGAACTTGCTTGTATACAATATTTCCACATCATTGGTTATCTGCAAAGAATATATTCCCGCAGCACAATTTCCCATCTCGAATGAAAGTAGGTTGTTGCCCTTTGTAAGACTTGCATTTTTTGTATAGACTGTTTTTCCATTCATATCATTTACGGTTATAAGAACATTGCTATTGTCATTTAAAGTTACTGACAGGGCTGCCACATCGTTTACAGGGGTGGGATATAATATGGCTTTACTTAAAAGTGAATTTTGCGATTGCAACATCATCATTATTTTTGAGTAATGTGCATTGCCGGCAAAATCAATATGTTTAATGCGGTAAAAATATATACCTTCATTGGGCTGTTTATGTATAAATACGTAATTGTTATTGGAGGTTAAATTGCCAGTGGCTTTAACGCGTCCAATCTCATCAAAATTTTTACTATCCACCGATGCTTCTATAATATAATAATCGCTATTGGCCTCATTGGTAGTGGTCCAATATATTTGATTGTCATCTTTCTGATGTTCGCTATATGCTTTAATCCAATTTATAGGCGATGGGTTTTCGGTAACGGCAGGTAGTGTTTTAATTATGGATTGGTTGTATTGTATATTTGAAATAATTGGCGACTGTGGCAAGCACTGTAGCGAGGGAAACTTCGTTTTAGATAAAGGAGTAATAGAGGCGATAGAACTCATTTCATTTTGTAGTAATGTATTAGAATGATAAAAATCTGATTTATCAAACAGGTTATTAAATAGCAGACTTTGATTCGGCTTAATAACATTTCTTGCTATTGTAGGAAGCATATATTTTTTATCAGATGAAACTTTAGCTTTAGCAATAGTTACTGAAAAACTAATTACTAAAATTAGGAGTAGCGATTTAAAATCTGTCTTTTTCATTTTATATATAGGTAATTTAATTATATCATACAGGAATATATTCTCCCATATTTAACTGCAAAGAACGCTTACCCCCATACCACCAAAGAATGACCTGAGTCAGCTAAACAGCATGATTTGTATCATATAGTCCCCCACTAATAACTAACGACTAATAACTAACGACTATTGACTAACGACTATTGACTATTGACTAACGACTATTAACTAACGACTATTGACTAACGACTATTGACTATTGACTAACGACTAACGACTATTGACTAACGACTATTGACTATTGACTAACGACTAACGACTATTGACTAACGACTAACGCGACTAACCACTAACTACTAACCACTAATTAACTATCTTTGTCCCCACACAATGGGTAGTTCCTGGATATATATATATTTCTTAGTTGTATCACTAATCACGTATTTGATATTGTGGAAATGGCAGGGCAGGAGTAGTACCCGTGTTTTCGGAATTGTAACAATTTGCCTCATTATATATTTGGGTGCCTTGGTGGGATTGGCCAATGCCTGGTATGGGAAAGACTCGATAGCCAGCCCGCATTGGTTTAACGATTTGGGCGAATGGCGATATATGGATAAGCTGGGGCATATATTCACGGCTTTCACTATTGTTCGTTTTATGTATAAAGTACTAAAATGGGCTAACTGCAAACCCAATGTATCAATATGGCTGGGAGCTTTTTTGGGTTTTGCTTTTATGTGCTCTATTGAAGTGCTCGATTCCATGTCTCCCAAATACGGTGCATCGGTTACCGATATGATAGCAAATGCATGCGGCACACTTATATTGGTATTGCAGATAAAAGTATTCAGTAAAGTAAAGTTGATGCCAAAATTTGGGTTCCAGTTTTCACCGTATGCAGTATTCCGACCGTCTATGCTTGGTGGTACTTGGGCTGAGCAGGCACTAAAAGATTATAATGGTCAAACGTATTGGTACAGTATGGGGTTGAAAGATATAACCAAACTTCGGTTTATTCCGGCATGGTTACAAGTAAGTATAGGTGTGGGAGCAGATGGCCTGTTAGGCGGATATGAAAACCAATGGGAACAAGAGGGACAAACCACCACGATGCTTGATGTGGAAAGATTTTCTGAGATATATGTATCTTTGGATATTGATTGGGAGCAGCTGTTTGCAAAATACAAATGGATAAGAAGATGTATGTTTTTGGCAAATAATTTTAAAACCCCTTTGCCCACGCTTAAAATAAGTACAAGCGGCAGCATTCGATTTTATTGGTTCTATTTTTAAAAAATATTTTTTAGTTTTATTGCAACCTTTTTTGCTTTTATATGTATCATTGCAATTACAAATCTACATGCAGCCCTGCGGCGTAAATAATGTATAAAAATAAATTTATGTTAAAAAAAACAACCTTATTGGTAGTAGCACTAGTAGTGTTCGCCACCTTTTCCAAAGCACAAATATTTAAACTCGATGGACTTTATGTAAGCGGGGGATATGGTTTTGGGGCATCAACTACCGAAGATAATAGTATTGGCACAAGTAGCACGACGAATTACAGTAGTTATCAAAACTATGTAGTTGGCCCTTTTGCTTTACAGGCCGAATATGGTATTAGCAATAAACTTGGCATTGCGTTTCACATGTCTAATATGCATGCTTTCGAAAATGGTAGTTACGAAGAACAAGTATGGAACCCCAATACCAATTCTTTTGATACCAAAAGTGTCACTTTCAAAAACGCAAAGCATACCACGGGTATGAGTGTGCGGATAAACAACCACTTTTCCAAATCAGAGAAATTAGATGTATATTGGGGTGTAGGTTTGGGACAAAACAAAGTACGCTATAATATTAACAGTTCGGGTCCACATACCAGTCGTGGCCTGCTAAATGCAACTCCCATTTTTGCGGAATTGTATGTGGGGGGCCGCACCTATTTTAATGAACATTGGGGTGCTTATGCCGAAGTAGGTTTTATGAAAACCTTTGTGATTGCCGGATTTGTCTGGCGAAACAACAAATAAATGGCCCGTATTCTGTTACACTTTCAAGGGGATGTGGTGTATACAACTCGATTAAATATTCGAGTCTCTGAGCTTAATTATGGCAACCACTTGGGTAATGATTCTTTATTGGGTTTAATGCAAGAGGCAAGGGTACAATATTTTAATTCATTAAACCAAACCGAAAAAGATTTTTTTGGTGTCGGCATCATCATGAGCGATGTGGCGGTAGTATACAAGTCAGAAGGATTTGCTGGAAATGAAATTCAATTCGATATAGCTCTGTCCGACTTTAGCCCCAAGGGTTTCGACATGTATTATAATATATATAACCACAGCACTCAAAAACAACTTGCCATTGCCAAAACGGGAATAGTATGTTTTGATTATTCAGAAAGAAAAACAGTAAATTTACCCAAACAATTTCTAAGCGAATTACGAATTACCAATTCACATTTATAAATGTTATTAGGAAGTAACCATCATATAATTTGATCAAAAGACACAATTATACCTACTACCTAATTAGCCGTATGGCATTAATCATTAATCATTAATCATTAATCATTAATCATTAATCATTAACCATTAACCATTAACCATCAACCATTAACCATCAACCATTAACCATCAACCATTAACCATTAATCATTAATCATTAACCATTAACCATCAACCATTAACCATCAACCATCAACCATTAATCATCAACCATTAACTTGAATATATCAGAACAAAAAAAGCACCTCGAAACCAATCCCAAACTTGATGCTAGGCTTATTGCCATTGCGGGAGAAAACTTGGGTTGGGAATTAAAGCAATATACTGCCGATGCTTTGCGTTTTTATATAAAACCTTCTCTGTTGGGCGATGGTGAAATGCTCACCGTTAAACTTAATAAAAATAATTCGGGAGCTGTTGCATGGCAAATATCGAGTAGAACCGAGATGAAAGTACTTCCATCGTTTACTAAAAATTGGTTCAATGTAAAAAAGATGTACGAAGAAATTATCATGTTGCTTGAGTATGATAGTTTGGATAACCAATCGAGTGGGTTGCCAACAGAATATTACACTATTCCTAACCAGCCTTGGTATACAAATATTCCGTGGCTAAGCATCATTATTGTATTCATACATGGATATATATTTTGGATGTTCAACCAAGAAGTGCGTGACGATGCCTGGCAAGCATCGAGATGGGAGCTAAAAGATGCAGGGGCATTCGACCGATCACTTTATTATGATGGCGATTGGTGGCATATTTTCAAATCTTTTTTCTTCGATTTCAGACCTGGAATATTATATGTTTCTATTATGGCCGTGCTTGCATTGGGTTATACCATTGAAACTACTATGCCACGTTGGTTCTTATTGCTCATTCTTGTGGTATCGTCCATGGTGGGTTTGTTCTGGGCTTTCGATCGCACACCCGGTAATATATATGACCTTTCTCAAACAGTTTTTGCTACCATGTTGGGCATATATATAAGTGGACTGCTCACGCGGGCCATCTACTTTCCAATGCAGCGGGTGGTAGCTTTAGCAATGTTTGCATACTTTGGTTATTGGACCATGAAATCGGGTTATTTCCCTGTGGTCGATAAGCATGTATTTATGGGCTCTTGGCTTTTTGGTATCATGGGCGGCCTGTGTTGGTACCTGCCCTATAATGTTGCCAAAATAAAAAAAGTGTTAGCCCCCCTCTCAGTTTTTGTAGTATATATAGCCATGGCATTTTGGGTTTATAAAACCGTTGACCACGACCACTTGTGTATAGAAAGTTTTAAAAAGATGGAAGAAAATATCGATCCCTATTTGCCCCGATATTATGATAGTAGATATACTGAACGTATAAAATTGCAACGAGCTAACACAGAAAAAGCCTCCATAAAATTAAACGAACTGCTTACCTACAAAACCTCAAAGTCGATGTGGGATGTAAATATTTCTTTGCAGAACTATTATAAAAAACTTATCGAGGCCTATGATAGTATGATTAAAAAAGCAGAGCAATATAAAGCCGAGCAATTGCGAACAGATAACAATAACCGCAATACCGAAACTATTACTCACAATGCGGTAGTAGCAGATGAACCAGAGTCTGTAAGCTCAGTGCAGGAAGAGGGATTGTTTAAAATAGATGAATTGTTTAAAATCTATAAAGCATACCTCGATGCAGTAGAAATTTATTGGGAAAAAGAACATATCAGACTACCAGTTATCACTTCCTAATTTTTAATTTCACCCCCCAGTCATGAACGAAATTCGCAATTCGAAATTGACCACCAAGCCGCCCTTACCTTTGCCTCGTAAAGCCAATCTGCCATCAATGAAATTATTTTACGTCACTATTTGTATCATTTCCTTGTTTAGTAACAAAGTATGTGGTGCAGATACTTCTTTTTACAAAGTTTTTTTAGTACAAGGCCCACTCACTTATGAAATTACATCGGGCAAAAAACACAAAATACATTTAGAGCCCGAGCCTTATGAATTTCGATTTGAGTTGGTGAATATGAAAGCTATCAGCGTAAGTGCCAATCACGATTCAGGCCTATATAGTACCCCTTTTCAAAAACAGTTTAAGGAATGTCCACGTGTTGGCCCGGCACCTGGTTCTGAAACCAATCTAAACGAAGCCAAAGACATTATTATATACAAATCGGGTTTTGGTTATCTCAAATGGTATTATAAAACAGCCGAAGAACACCGTTTCGATTCAGGAGCAGTGATGAAAGGCGATACATTATATGCCAAAAGATCGATTAAAAATTATTGGTATATGCCCGCCTACAAAGAGAAATCGGTGGCTGAAAATAAGAAGAATGTATACATCACTTTTTTTAATATCAACAAAGAACCCTGTGATGCTTATAAGGAAGGGCAGTTATTACCCGACAGGCGTTATGTAACTTTAACTTTTCAAAAACTTAAATAGCAATTAGCTACAGTCGTCACTCCTCCCAGTGCATAAGAAAACGCATATTCTTCTTTATGCTACGTTCATTTTTATACCTATCTGAAAGGAAAGTTTTTACCTTCAAAAAAAATATTGGTAATCAGAATATTTTCTTTAAATTTGCACCCCCTAAGAAAGGAGTAACCCAAATTAATGACAGAAAAAAACACCCCAAACACTGGATCAGCCGATTTTGATTGGTCTATGGACAAAGCCGGATTCGGCAACTACACAGCAGACGAACGTAAAAATTACGAATCGCTCTACGAAAAAACCCTTACCGTTATTACTGAACGCGAACTTGTGCAAGGCGTTATTGTAGCCATTGGCGACAAAGACGTAGTGCTTAACATCGGGTTTAAATCAGACGGACTTATTTCACTCAACGAATTTCGCGACATGCCCAATTTAAAAGTGGGCGATAGCGTTGAAGTACTTATCGAAAGTACCGAAGATTCGAGCGGGCAGTTATTACTTTCACGCCGTAAAGCCATTGGCGAACGTGCATGGGAGAATATCATTAAAGCCCACGAGAATGATGAAATAGTGGAAGGATTTGTGAAGTCGAGAACCAAAGGTGGTTTAGTTGTGGATGTAATGGGACTTGATGCTTTCTTGCCAGGTTCACAAATTGATGTTAAACCTATCCGCGACTACGATATATACGTTAATCAAACGATGCAGTTTAAAGTGGTGAAACTTAACATGCAGTTTAAAAATGTAGTTATATCTCACAAAATATTAATAGAAGATGATATCCAAGCTCAGAAGAGCGATATATTAAGCAAACTAGAAAAAGGACAAGTACTAGAAGGTGTTGTAAAAGGCATGACTTCATTCGGTGCCTTTATCGACCTTGGTGGTCTAGATGGTTTGTTACATATCACCGATATCTCGTGGGGCCGCATAAACCACCCAGAAGAGTTATTGCAAATCGATCAGAAACTTAACGTAGTAATACTTGACCACGATACCGAAAAGAACCGTATTTCTTTAGGATTGAAACAGCTTACTCCTCACCCATGGGATACCATGACCGAAGGACTTGCTGAAGGAAACAAAGTAAAAGGTAAAGTAGTTACCGTTGCCGATTATGGTGCTTTTGTAGAACTAGCCCCAGGCATTGAAGGTTTGATACATGTATCAGAACTTTCTTGGAGTTCGCACCTTCGTAACCCACAGGATTTCTTGAAAGTGGGCGACGAAATAGAAGCAGTTATATTAAACCTTGATAAAGAAGACCGCAAGATGAGCCTAGGTGTAAAACAACTTACACCGGATCCTTGGGGAACCATCGCTGAGAAATATCCTGTTGGTTCACGCCATAAAGGAATCGTTCGCAACCTAACCAACTATGGTTTGTTTGTAGAGATGGAGCCAGGTGTTGATGGACTTGTTCACGTTTCAGATTTATCGTGGACCAAAAAAATTAAGCACCCAGGTGAGTTTGTGAAGAAGGACCAAGAGATGGACGTAATCGTACTTGAAGTAGATTCAGAAAACCGTCGCCTTAGCTTAGGACACAAACAATTGGAAGATAATCCATGGGAAACTTTCGAAAGTATATTCCCTGTAGGTAGCGACCATGAAGCTACTGTTCTTAAAATTCAAGACAAAGCTGCAACCCTTGCTCTGCCTTATGGTGTAGAAGGTTATGCCACTTTAAAACAAATGCAGAAAGAAGACAAGAGCACTGCCAAAGAAGATGAAAACATTATTGTAAGAGTAATTGAATTCAACAAAGAAGGTAAACGCATAGTTGTTTCTCATACCGCTACTTGGAAAGAAGAAGAAACCAAAAAGAAAGAAGAAGTAGATGTGAAACGTCGCCGTAACGATGAGGCAGCAACCAAAGCTGTTAAAACCATCAATGCCAAAGTAGAACGCTCTACCCTTGGTGATATGGATGCATTGGTAAATCTAAAAGCTGAAATGAACGAAAACGACAAGTCTGAGTAAGGCTTTTTGTAAATCTTATAATGAAGACCCTGTTCCGTTTGGAATGGGGTTTTTTGTTGGAGACGGAGGAAGCAGTAAGCAGGAGGCAGTAACCTAAGGGTTATCAGCGGAAGTATCCAAGCAAAGCGACTGCCAACTGCCAACTGCCTCCTGCAAACTATCTTTGCCCTCCATGTTCTACCTACTCATAAGTATTCTCTTCTCCTCAGGGATGGTACTCCTGTTCAAGGCATTCGAGATATTTAAGGTAGAGAATTTGCACGCATTGCTTGTTAATTATATAACAGCTTCTTTATTGTGTAATATTTTTTCAACCAACGGGCCTGTGGTATACACCCATTTTTGGCAGCATGAATGGTTTCCTTTAACCTTGTTTTTGGGCGTATTGTTTATCAATATATTTTATGCCTCTGCTATCACAGCTCAAAAAATTGCAGTTTCTGTAAGCATCGTATCATCGAAAATGAGTGTGGTAATTCCTGTATTGTTTGCCTATTATTATATGGATGGAAAACTGAACTATATTACCATCATAGGTATTGTAGGATCGCTGTTGGCAGTGTATTTTACAGTGAAGCGTGAAGAGAAAAGCAGGTTATCGGGCTTGGGTAATATAGGGTTTCCATTGGCTGTATTTTTAGGCAGTGGTATAGTTGACTCTAGCCTAAATTATTTACAACATACCTATATGGATTCATCAGATGTGAATGACCAACTGGGGCTTGTATTCGGCATTGCAGGTGTAACTGGTTTGCTTGTATATATGATACAAATTATTACAAAAAAACAAAAACCTTTCTATCTAAAATCAGTAGTAGGGGGAATAGCTTTGGGTGGTTTTAATTATATAAGTACGATATGTTTGATGAAAGCATTGAACGAGAAATTTATGGAAAAGACAGTTTTGTTCCCCGTAGCAAATGTAGCCATAGTAGCCGTTACCACCGCTTTATCTATTTTATTATTCAAAGAAAAACTTAGCAGGCAAAATTGGGCAGGTATTATACTCTGTTTAATATTTATACTATTAATTTCGCAGTCGGATGTTATTTACGGATACTTATAATACCATTGAAGCCCGAACAGAATCAAGCTTCCGCGACCGTGGTAGCAAGTTTATGGGATATGCATTTCCGGTAAAAAATGAAGCGGAAGTAAAACAACATATAGCCCAATTAAAGAAAGAATTTCATGATGCTACACACCATTGTTACGCATATATCATAGGTGCAAATGCTGAGGCTCAAAGAGCAAACGATGATGGAGAGCCTGCTAACACAGCGGGCAAACCTATACAGCGTGCCATACAATCAAAAGGGCTCACCAATGTATTGGTAGTAGTAGTTCGCTATTTTGGAGGTAAACTGTTGGGCGTGCCCGGTCTCATTAATGCTTACGGAAAAACTGCTGAGGAAACACTGAGAGAGGCTGTTGTTATTGAAAAAATTGTGGAAGAAGTATATCAAGTCTCTTTTAATTATGAATCGGAAAATGCGGTATTTAAAATACTTAAAACCCATGATGCCAAAATCTTGAAGATAGATAAATTAGAACAGTGTGTTATTATATTTGCAAGTAGGATGTCAAATTCTGTGAAACTAGGCAACGCTTTAAAAGAATTGTTGTCTTTAGAATTAAAGTATTTATATGTGCAGTAAAACAAATCCAATATTTTGTTATACAAGAGCAGTTTTGTGTGTTAGCGTGTTCTTATTTTTCATGCAAAATATACAGGCACAGCAAGCTGACAAAATCCAATCATATTATATGCAAAGGCAAGCTGTTGTTGAGTTTAACAAGGGTAGTATTATAAACAATGAAGATATAATTGTAAATACCAAACAGTATATAAATAAACTTTTCCCCACCTACGAAGTAAAGTTTAAATCTATCAGAAAATCCCCATTTTCGGTACATCTTTTATTTCAACAGTATGAGGAATCACTGCCCGTATATCAAGGTTCAGTAATGGTGAATATTGCAAATGATGGCAGGATATTGAGTGTGATAAATAACTTATTTGATTTCAGAAATACCAAACCCACTGAAACAAATGTGCTGGCAAATCAAGTGTTTTTTGACGGCGTAAAACCACTGCAAGTTTTTATAGATAGTATTACAAACCATATAGGATTAATTGAACAAATTCATTTCAAAAATGAAATACTATATACAAATATAGTCAGCAGCTTCCTCAACCCTATTGATACAAGCACTAAGGCAAAAGTATTTAACCCCGACCCCATAACCACAGCAAATGTGGCTTACGGAGGGAATTATAGCGATATGAATGATTCTAATTTAATAGAATTAAACAATCAAATGCAATGGCACTATTTAAAATTAAAGTATGATAGTGGTTATTTTATTTTTGAAAATGACAAAGTAAAAATCAAAAGAATTTCACCTGTTGTATATTATGATACTGCCGTTAAAGATAGTTTGCCGATATATGGTAGAGGAGACAAAAATTTTGAAGGATTGAATTGTATATATCATATTACCCAAGCAAATGAATATATAAAGAAGTTAAATTTCAATTTGGGAAACCACCAAATTTGGGTTGACCCCCATGGGCGAAGCGACGACAATTCTGCTTTTACCAATGATGGACAGAGTCGCTATCTCAAATTTGGAGATGGGGGAATTGATGATGCCGAAGACGCCGACCCCATTATCCATGAATATCACCACGATATTTTTGATGATGCTTCGCAAAGTCAGAATATTGGTTTGTACAGGAAATCATTAGAAGAAGGAAGCTGTGACTATGCAGCCGCTTCGTACTCGAAAAATATATCGATAAACCAATGGCAGAAATTATATAATTGGGATGGAAATAATTCGCCGCTATGGCTGGGAAGAACCGTACAATCGAATAAAAAGTACCCAGCCGATTTAAATTCAAACATATATAATAATGGCGAAATGTGGTCTACTTTTTTAATGAATTTGGAAACGAATTTGGGGAGGGATTATCTGCATAAACTATTATACCAATCATTTTATTCTGCAGGAATTAATATCAATGATACCATTATGGCCATGCTACTCCTACAAAGTGATACACTTATTAATGGTGCAGCTAATTGTTGGAAAATATGTTTGAGTTTAACACAAAGTAACAGATGGAATTGTGGCACTCCTGTTCAGCAAGTTGAGAAGCAAAATTTTGATATCCTCTATACAGATGAATTTATCACAATAACCAATACTGCAAGCAAGCCTCTCATTCTTAATTTATTTAGCATCGATGGTAAATTATTGGCAAGTAAAAAACTTCGCGTAAACGGTACCGAACAGTTCTCTAAATCGGAGCTACCGCAGGGAATTTATCTACTCAATATTTCAAATGAGGGAATCAATTACTCCCAAAAATTTGCAGTTTATTAATTTTTTTGACCTAAATTTACAAAAAGATAACAGCATTTACAAATGTTTTCCTAAATTTGTAAAGTATTATGATACCATTTTCGCCACCCCGCATCGATCAGAAGATTATCGACGAAGTAGTTGATACTCTTAAATCTGGCTGGATAACCACCGGACCCAAAACAAAACTATTTGAGAAGAAACTCACCGAGTACACCGGATGTAAAGCTACTTTATGCCTTAACTCGGCCACTGCAGGGTTGGAATTGATGTTGCGTTGGTTCGGGGTAGGAGAGGGCGATGAGGTTATTTTGCCAGCATACACCTACTCAGCAACAGCAAATGTAATTATACATTGTGGTGCAAAGCCTGTGTTTGTTGATGTAGGCAACGATTTTAATATTACTGTCGACAATATACGAAGAGCTATAAATGACCGCACCAAAGTGGTGATGCCTGTTGATTTTGGTGGGCTGCCCTGCGATTATAATGCCATTAATTCCTTGGTAAAAGAACCCATGGTGAAGGCTTTGTTTCAAGCTGGTACCGAGGAACAAAAGCAATTGGGGCGTATTCTTATCTTAAGCGATGCCGCACACTCTATTGGTGGCAAACTGGACGGTAAGAAAGTGGGAAGCCTTACCGATATTTCTGTGATTTCATTCCATGCTGTAAAAAACCTAACCACTGCCGAGGGCGGATGTGTTTGCCTCAATTTGCCCGAAGCATTTAATAACGAAGAGGTATATAAGTTATTGTGCATTAAATCACTTCATGGGCAGAACAAAGACGCCCTGGCCAAAACCAAACCAGGCAATTGGAAATATGATATAGTTGATGCCGGATATAAGTGCAATATGACTGATATTATGGCTTCCATTGGGTTGGTTGAATTAGAAAGATACGACTCAGAGTCTTTGGTTAAGAGAAAACAAATAGTAGAATATTATAATAGCTTTTTCAAAAATAAATTTTGGGCCGAGTTGCCCGCCACCTCCGACTCACGCAAGGAGTCGTCATATCATTTATACCCACTAAAAATAAAGGGAATTACCGAAACCGAGCGTGACGATATGATACAACTTATCACGATGCAAGGCGTGTCAGTAAACGTTCATTTTATACCGGTACCGATGATGTCGTTTTATAAAAAGATGGGTTATAATATCATCCATTATCCCAATACTTTTAATTTATATAGCCGAGAAATATCCTTGCCCGTGTATTTTGATTTAACGATGGAGCAAGTCCGCACAGTTTGCGAAGCCGTTCAATCATCGGTTCAGCAGGTGATTAATAAAAAAGAAAGTTTCGTAAATATTTAATTATAATACATGGTAAAAAGAATATTTGATTTTTTAGGGTCGCTCATTGGTTTGATAATTCTAATACCGTTTTTTATTATTATAGCGATTTTAATTAAATTGAATTCTAAAGGTCCTATTTTTTATAAACAAGAAAGAGTAGGATTAAACAACACAAATTTTGGACTATATAAATTTAGAAGTATGTATATAGATGCAGATAAAAAAGGGTTACTCACAGTTGGTGGTAGAGACGCACGTATTACTTCTATGGGTTATTTTTTACGTAAATATAAAATAGATGAATTGCCCCAGCTGCTAAACGTACTGCTTGGGGAAATGAGTATAGTAGGCCCCCGACCCGAAGTACGCAAATATGTAAACTATTATAATGCAGAACAAATGCGTGTATTATCAGTAAAGCCTGGCATCACAGACAATGCCTCTATCGCCTTTATTGATGAAAATGTGCTGCTTGCCCAAGCTGCCGACCCCGAAAAATATTATATAGAAAAACTGATACCACAAAAAACAGCCATTTATCTCGAATATGTAGATTCGAGAAACTTTTGGAAAGACCTGCAAATAATATTCAAAACTATTTTTAACGTTTTTAGATAATTAAAATAATGATAAACTGGGAAAAACTCTTTTTGAAAAAAGGCAAAAGCATACCACGCTGGGTAGTATTTATGCTCGATTTATTGATCTGTACCTTTTCGCTGGCACTATCATATATCCTCCGGTTTGAATTCGAATTTAAAGAAA
The DNA here is from genome assembly GCA_025363675.1 of Flavobacteriaceae bacterium. GTDB lineage: Bacteria > Bacteroidota > Bacteroidia > UKL13-3 > UKL13-3 > CANJUD01. Next base: position 18,110 of record JANYDJ010000004.1, read on the forward strand.
TTCTGAAAGAGGAAAACCTGATGACGGCTTTGTTGATTTTATTGTTCTTTAGAGTAATTGCGTTTTATGTAACACAAACTTATGCAGGCATCATCCGATATACGAGTAGTCAAGATGCTGTGAGAATTGCATTGGCTGTGGGGAGTAGCTCGCTGGTAGTTTTAATTTTGAATTTGGCTTATAAGTATTATACCAATATTTCTATTTTGCCTATCGGGGTTATTATTATTGATATGTTTATTACAGTAATGGTAATGACTTCTTTTAGGCTGGGTTATAAGCTTATTTTCCAACAGGTAAAAAATGCCTCTATCAGTCGCACCAATGTTATTATATATGGAGCCGGGCAGTTGGGAATGATTACCAAACGTACTTTGGACCATGATCATAATTTAAGTTATAAAGTGGTGGGATTTTTAGAAAACGACCGATCTAAAGTTTCAAAATTTTTGGAAGGTGTTAAAATATATCATGAAGGTGAATTGGATAATTTATTATCAAAAGGAAATATACAACAGGTTATTATATCTATTCAAAATTTTTCGGTGGAAGCAAAACGAAATGTAATTGAAACCTGCCTCGAGCATAGTGTAAAAGTATTAACTATTCCTCCTGTTAATAAATGGATAAACGGAGAGCTGAATATTAAACAAATTAAAAATGTAAAGATTGAAGATTTGTTGGGCCGCGATGCTATTGAATTGGATAATGAATTGGTGAACCAAGAATTGCGGAACAAAGTTATTTTGGTAACAGGAGCAGCGGGTTCTATTGGCTCAGAAATATCCAGACAGCTGATGTCGCTACAGCCCGATTTACTTATTATGCTTGACCAAGCAGAGACTCCTTTATATGAATTGGAATATGAGTTTAAGAATGAAATAAAATTTGAAAACATAAGACATGCTGTTTTTGTAGTAGGTGATATACGCAACGAGAATACAATGCGTGAAATATTTAAAAAGTATAAACCCGCCAAAGTATTTCATGCCGCTGCTTATAAACATGTTCCATTAATGGAGGCAAACCCTGCCGAGGCTTTAAAAAACAATGTATTAGGCACTAGAAATCTTGCAGATTTATCGGTGGAATTTGGGGTTAATAAATTTGTAATGGTATCAACTGATAAGGCGGTGAACCCTACCAATGTGATGGGTGCTTCTAAACGCATTGCCGAAATTTATGTACAGTCGCTAAACAGGTATCTTAAAAACAAATCGCCGCAAAACCATACACGATTTATCACCACCCGATTTGGAAATGTATTGGGATCAAACGGTTCTGTGATTCCTTTATTTAAAAAACAAATCGAAAATGGAGGACCCATTACTATAACACATAAAGATATTACCCGCTATTTTATGACTATTCCCGAGGCTTGCCAATTGGTATTGGAGGCAGGTGCAATGGGCAAAGGAGGCGAAATATTTATTTTTGATATGGGCGACCCTGTCCGCATTCTCGACCTTGCCAAAAAAATGGTGAAACTGTCGGGCCTCGAATTGGAAAAAGATATACATATAACTTATACCGGCTTGCGGCCTGGTGAAAAAATATATGAAGAGTTATTGAACGATAGCGAAAACACCATGGCTACGCACCATCCCAAAATATTAATAGCCAAGGTGCGTGAATATGTATATGAACAAATAAATGATCAGATAAATGATTTGATAATAACGGCACATACCAATACCAACGACGAAGAGGTAGTAAGAAATATGAAACAACTGGTGCCCGAGTTTTTGAGCAATAACTCAGTATTCTCGGTACTCGACGAAACATGAAATTAAGATTTATCATTATATATTTATTTTTGGTTTCCTTTAATATTTTTGCCAATGATGAGGAGCAAACCAAACGAAAAAAATTAATAAACAATAAGCATCAGGGAATTTCTTTTGGCCTTATTGCTGGCCGATATATATATGCTGATTTGGCATATTATAAAACAAAATATATAGTACTAACCACCATCAAGCATTCTTATGGAATAGAGCTGGGTCGCTACGAAAACCAAACGGTAATTGCCCCCAAGGCTTCTATACATCTTAAATTTTTTAAATATTTACAAGTTGGAGAACAGGCATTATTCTATTATAATTTTAACCAGGTAGCACCTGCACTAAGAACCGAAGTGGGTTATGTTATCAATAAAAAATTTGAAGCACGTGCTGCCCTGTATACTTATATATGGAACAATGACCTTACCAATCATTTAAACAAATATCATATTTCACTCCTTTATTTTCTAAAACTTAAATGATAAAATTTTATAAATACCAAGGCACGGGAAACGATTTTATTATGATAGACAATCGTGAGAATATTTTTGATAAAAACAATTATAGTTTCATTGAAAAGCTTTGCGATCGTAGGTTTGGGATTGGTGCCGATGGTTTAATTTTACTGGAACTAAAAAATCAGGTACCTTTAATGGTCTATTATAATTCGGATGGAAAACCAAGCACTATGTGTGGAAATGGAGGGCGATGCTTTGCTGCTTTTTGTAAAAAAAATGGCTTAACTGATGATAACAAAATGATTTTTGAAGCCGTAGATGGTGCCCACGAAGTTTTATTCGAAGCTAATAAGATAAAACTAAAGATGCACGATGTGGCAGAGATAAAGGCCATTCAAACAGATTATGAATTAAACACAGGCTCACCGCATTATATAGTTTTTGCAGAAAACATAGATGCCCTAAACCTAATAGAAAAAGCAAGAGAAATACGCTATAATAGTGTTTATAAAACAGAGGGAATCAATGTAAATTTTGTAGAGCAAGCAACTGGCAAAATATATGTACGCACCTACGAACGCGGTGTTGAAGACGAGACATACTCCTGCGGCACCGGTGTAACAGCCGCAGCATTGGCCTATCACCATAAGTTTATCATGAACTTGGGGCATTATATAGTGGAGGTAAAAACCAAGGGTGGAAACTTGGCCGTATCTTTTAATTTTGATAAAATATATAATGATATTTGGTTAATTGGCCCTGCGGAATTTATATATGAAGGAGTGGTATAGTATGAGAATAGTAGGAAGTTGGAAATTGGAAAACCGAAGTTTTTTTTCGCTACTTCTCTCTTCTAGTATACTACGTCGGGCCTCGGTACCGCAAAGACTAATTGTATATTATATAGTTTTTATATTTACTATTCCGCTGGCAAATGCCACAAATTATTTTGTTAGTTTTACTGATAAAGGTATACACTCCGAATTAAATCCCTCACAATTCCTCAGCAAAAAATCTATTGACCGACGTATTAAATCGAAGGTGGCGATTGATGAAACTGATTTCCCCGTTTGCCAAGATTATATACAAAAAATTGCAGTTCATTCTAAATATATATATATAAGTTCGAAATGGCTGAATGGTGCAGCAATAGAGGCCAGTGCCGAACAAATTAATACCATTAAACAGTTTAGTTTTGTAAAAGATATTCAAGAGCTGCGTTTAAAAAAAAGTATTATAACCCTATCAAACAATACCGCAAACAATATGGGATTTTGTCCTGCCGATTTTGCTTTACCGCAACTGGATATGCTCAATGCCACGCTGTTGCACCACAATGGATATACGGGTAAGGGAATTTTAATTTGTGTAATGGATGATGGTTTTAATACCGTAAATACCATGAGTACTTTTGCCCATTTATATACCAATAACCAAATACTATCTACTTGGAACTTTGAAACCCAGAACCCCGATTTATATCATGTGGGCGGGCATGGCACGGCAGTGCTTTCGCAGATTGCGGGCAAAGCTGAAGGGGTGCTGAGGGGGACCGGTCCCGATGCAAATTTTTTGCTCACCAAAACCGAGAATGAAAAAGAAAATCCAATTGAAATGTACCAATGGGCCGCCGCCGCCGAATGGGCTGATAGTATAGGTGCCGATATATTTAGTACTTCGCTTGGCTATACGCAATTCGATAATCCGAAGGATGATTACTACTATGCAGATATGGATGGTCGCACCACACCTATTACCAAAGCCGCGGTGCTTGCAGCTCGCAAAGGTATATTGGTTATAAACAGTGCGGGCAATGAAGGATGGAGCCCCTGGCATTATATATCTGCCCCTGCCGATGCAGATAGTATACTAACCGTAGGTGCGGTTGACGCCACAGGAAACTATATTGGTTTTAGCTCGCACGGCCCCACTTGGGATGGGCGTATAAAACCCGATGTGGTAACTATGGGGCACCGCAATATGGTAGCAACTACCAATGATATATTAATCAATTCATCGGGCACTTCTTTTTCTTGTCCTATTATGAGTGGGCTTGCGGCCTGCATCTGGCAAGCCGATACTACCTTAAGCAGTTTCCAAATACGCGATATTATTAAACAAACTGCAAGCAGGGCATCGCATCCTGATAATGAGTATGGCTGGGGAATACCCAATGCAGCCTTGGCTGTGGAACAAATAACAGGAAAAAAACTATTATATCCTGTCGATTGCAGCTTGCTCGATGAAAATGGATATTTGATTACACCCAATCCTTATAATAGGGGCGAAGTATTATCCATCACAGTTTGGGAAAAAAATATGCCCAGCAAGTATGATATAGAATTTTATACCGCCGATGGTAAACTCGCTCATGCCGCCAATATCAATACAACTATAGGTTTAAATCGTTATCCTATTGAAATAGCCACAGATTTAAAGTCAGGATTATATTATATAAAACTATTACAGAATGGACTGATAGTGAAGGTGGAGAAATTGGTGGTATTATAGTTTAAGAAATAATAAGAGGTACTTTAAAATAGGTGGAAAATAAAGTTAAGTTTTTTGGCGAATTTAAAGTCTGTTCCTATCACTATATTTGCCGTTTATCTGTTTATTGCTTTAATTAATTGAACTATTATTTATGATTTCAAAAAGAAAACTATATTATTCACTATCTCCTAATTTAAGGTATGCGATTCGACGAATTTATTTTTTTCCTATAGATTTATGGGATTCGATTAATGGCAAACGAGATAAATCTATTCCACCCAGAGGGTTGATTTTTATAGGACCTGGAGATTATAAAAAAATCGGCGAGCATTATTTAGAAGTTTTCAAAGAACATTGCGAGCTAAAGCCTGAACACAGGGTGCTTGATGTGGGTTGTGGAATTGGAAGAATTGCAAATCCATTAACAAAGTATCTGAATTCAAATGGTTCGTATGAGGGTTTTGATATTGTAAAAAAAGGTATTGATTGGTGCAAAAAAAATATAACAACTAGGTTTCCCAATTTTAGATTTTTACATATCGACCTTAAAAATGATTTATATAATTTAAGCACTGAAGAAGCAGCCAAGAATTTTGTTTTTCCATATAAAGATAATGAGTTTGATTTAATAGTATTAACCTCTGTGTTTACACACATGCTGCCAGAAGATGTAGAGAATTATACCAAAGAAATCAGTAGGGTACTTAAAGTAGGGGGTAGATGCTTGGCAACGTATTTTATTCTTAATCCAGAAAGTACCAATTATATGAAATCGAATGCAGGATTAAATTTTGAATTTAATAAAGGAACTTATAGTCTTTTAGATAAAAATGTGAAAGAGGCCAACATTGCATTCGACGAAGGGTATCTGTTAAATTTAATTACTAAGAACAATTTAAATATAGAAAAAAAATTATATGGTTTTTGGTCGGGTCGCCCTAAAAAT